>CAJTVR010000007.1 GCA_910580075.1 uncultured Eubacterium sp.
TCTGTTTTTCACAAAAAGTCACATGGACTCTATCAGGGGTTCTGAATAGTTACGTAATAGAGAATTATAAAAATGGAAAAAGAAAGGAAGCTAAGTAATGGATATAAATAATTTGCAAAGAACACCGTCATATTCGTATCGGGTAGATGTTGACAGGATAAAGCAACGCTTACAGCAGGCAGATAAAAACAGTGTGTCAAATCAGCGGCAAAGTGACAGTGTGGATATTTCGGAGAAAGGTCGTAAGGCTTTGAGAGAAAAAATGTCCGCAACAGGAAAAACAGGGCAGAATGAGGATATAACAAAACTGTCGCCCATGAATTTTGGCAGCTCCGGCATAATGAATGATTTTGAAAAGATTATGTCAGAGTTGGGAGGGGGAGCAGTTTCTAATGATTTCGTGTCAAAAGATTATTCGCAAGAAAGCGTAGATGTGCTGAAAGCGAAGTTTGAAAAAGAGGAGGGAACAAAAACAGATACGTTTGACAGCTATGTAAATAAAATGGCTTCTGCGTATCAGTTAATGAAAGACCGTATAGAAGAAAAATATGCGGCTACTGACAGGCAGAAAGAATATTATATTGCGGCAGACGGAAGCACACAAGAATTGACAAAGGAAAAGGAACTGGAAATGTTAGATCATGCCTATGAAACACATAGTAAGCTCATGGCAACATCTACGCAAATTTGGAGTGAGCTGCAAGATTTCAAAGTGCAGATAAACTATCATTCCAGTAATTCAGAAACGGAAAAAACCGAAACAAAAAATCAAAATGCAGGGGTAAAAGAGCAAGCCTATAAAGCATTTATGTCTGCAATCAGCAAGGAAAACGGTGGAATGTTAAAACAGAAAACAGGCAGCTTAAATCATTTCCGCTTGAATTTGGGAGTTTCATCTTCTGCAAGAAATGTTCTGAATGGGATTTGGGATTATTATGCGAATATAAAGAAATAATAGAGGTGTGTTAAAAAATCCGTGGGCTTTGTCAGAGTAATACATGGGAGTGTAAAATAAACTGTGTATTTTCTTAAAACTGCCATTGGGGATTATATCAAATCCTCGGAAGCCTGTAAAGGCTGGAAGGCTTACCTTGACAGGCTTCCGAGGATTTTAGGATAGCTTCTAAGCAGTTTTAAAGAGGTAGTATTTTGAAAACAACTTACACACTTAAACTGACACACCCTCTAATAACAAAAGGACACTTTCATTTGTTGAAAATGTCCTTTTGCACATACACCTATTCAAATTCTTTTATTTCAGATGCAAGCCTTATTCCGTCCTGCAAGCCCAATCTGTATGCGACTGCGCCATATGCTGCGCCGCAGTCGTTAGCGGCTGAAATCGCTGTATCAACGACACTGCTCTGTTCTTTGTCCAGCCCTGCCTTTTCCAGTCTGTCAAATGCTTTGCCCTGACGTTTCAGTGTGGCTTGGTAATCCTTGCTTCTGCTGACTGCTCTGTCTAAGGCTTTGACTGTCCTTATTTTGACGAATATGTCCAATAGATATTTGGATTTCTTTCCTGCTTTTTCCATAAAACACTCCTTTCGCAAATACATTTTGTTAAGGTAAGTCTTTCAATAAATCTAGTTGTTGTTCTGTTTTTCCCAAAAGCAGATTTTCAATGCCTGTCTGTTCTGCAAAACAAATTTTCATGTCAAAAAGTTCTTTCTGTTTTTCTTTGGGCAGACATTTGAATATATCCTTATAATCCATATCTTCCATTGGCGTTCCTGACGCTGAATTAAGAAGCTGCGTATATAACCACTCACGCCAAAGGTCATTAAACAAACTTCTGCTGTCTACAAAAATGTATGCGGTATCAAAACCAAACTGGACATTGTAATACTGCAATTTTACAAAACCGTATCTTCCTGCATTGAGCACCAATAAGTCCTCGCTTTCGTAAAGTTCTGCAAATACGTCTGCTACTTTTTGGCAGTTTATTGTTTCCTCGTCAGTAATATATGTTTGCTCTTTATTCATGCCTGTCTCCTTTAGGTTATTGCTTGATGATATTCTTTTTCAAAGCATATATCTGTCTTAAAGAAACATATCCTGCTCTGCGAAAATTTCCGCTATCATAAGAACACCTAACCGAAAACCACGCTGAAATTTCAGCTCTGCGTCATAACAACTTTCGTCAAAAAGAGTATCCACTAATTGTGTCAATATTTCTTTTTCTTCATCGTTTAATTTTTCTGCTAACTTCTCTTGGAGTTCGCAGCCCCTGTCAGATACTTCCCTATGTTCGGGGCTTTTCCTCTCTGTTCCGCTGTCTACACGAAGCTGCTCGGTTAAAAATGCCTCTAAAATCTTTCCCATTCTGCTTATCTGTCCTTTCTGATTTGTCCACAAGACGCTTGCAAGACAGAGCCGGACAGTGTATAATATTTGTGCGGTTCGCCTTGTGCGGGTGGCATAGGGGAAGTGGTGTAAATACGTTTGCCAACGGCACCACTTCCTTCTTATTTTTTTGCATTGAGAGCCTTAATTCCATCACGCAATCCCTGTGGACGTGATACGCCTGCCTGCTGACAGTATTTGTCCAGCATTTGCAGTTCTTCTTCGGTCAGACGTACATCAACACGCATAGTCTTGGGATTGTCCGTCGTTGGTCGCCCCCTATGCTTTTCCGGCATACTTCCCTCCTTTCCTTGCCAACACAAACAGTATAATATATTACCGCCAATAATTCAAGAAATATTTTACCGCCAATAAATGCTTAACTGCTTGCCATGCACCTTTTATTCATTTCTACAATCATACAGGGAAAGGTAGTGCAAAAGATTTGTAAAACAGATAAAAATAAAATGGAGGATACTTCCCCCATTTCAATCAGATGTATATATAGTTAAATGCGAAAGCAGTGAACAAAATTCTTCAGTATGCTTGGTCATACTTTTATAAATTCTGACAATTACGAAAATGCAGAAATTATTTCTTCAAGCTGCTGTTTGTTGCAGGCAGGAAGTTGCGATACTGTGGAAATTTCATATTTCTGCCATATCAAGGAAGATTTTTTCTTCGGAAGAATCCCAAATAGATACTTATCCTCCCAATCTTCAAACATAACTCCATTTTTCTTTAGTGTATAGTATGTTTTCATGGTCAGGGCATAATCACGCTGGCAAATGGCATATAAATCATGGGCGGTTTTGTGTTTAAAGTCGTCCATGCAGAATATATTGTTCTGAAAAAAGATAGTGTGTAGTGCTACAGGAAAGTGGCAACTGTCAAATGCTTCCTTAATAGAAGAAAGAGAACGTATCTGAATGCCATATTTCTCACATATGCTGTCAAGTTCCGGCATTGTGCTTTCCACCATATTACGGAACTTCAATATTTCCTCTCTGGGATGTGTTGACAACTGTGAGAGGTATAGTATGTTATTCCGCATAAGGACATTTTGTAACCGTTTCGACATGGGAATACCATTAACAGATATTTCATTTTCCGGCGGGTACAGGTATCCTAATGCGTTCAGTTCATCGGCAATAGCAAGTGCATTACAATTTTTGGGACATTTATTTGCAAATGTCAGATAATTGAGCCCTTCAAGTTCTGAAACTTTGGTTATTTGTAAATTCCATGACAAGGCTGCTTTAACTTCTGCAGAAAGGTTTAAGTCTTTAATATATGTTTCCATATCTGATATTGTCAATATCGGTTGACACTTTTTTTACAAGGATATCAATGTCTAAGCAGCAGATCCCAGAGATTCGTAATATCTCTGCCTTTTTACCATAGGAGGAAGCCCTTCATTAGCAGAGCATATCCTCCTGTTATTCCAATAGCTGATGAAATATCTCCAGATAATGGTTTTTACCTCATCCACGGTCATTTTCTCTGTATCATGCCTTCCATAGAGGAGTTCCTCCTTCATTCGTGCCCGCATGCTTTCACACCGCGCATTGTCATGACAACGTCCCTCTGCGCTGTTCATACTCTGGAGAATACCGTATTATGTGATACTCCTGCGGTAGGTTGCGCTGGTATACTGTGAGCCCCGGTCCGAATGGATGATGCCTCCCTTAAGCGCCGGATAGGCACGGACCGCATTTTCAAGTGTGCATTTGCATAATTCCGCTTTCATGTTTGTATCCATTGCCAGTCCAAGAATTGCTGCGTCAAAGCAGTCGAATATGGCAGATACATACAGCTTTCCGTCTTTTGCCTTGATTTCAGTGATATCTGTAACACATTTTTTTAATGGTTCTTTGGATGAAAAATCCCGTTTCAGCAGATCATCGGATTTTCTTGCCTCACGGTCCGCTTTGGTAATTCCATTGGGTTTTCGTCTCGGACGGTGGCTAAGTCCGATCTTTTCCATGACGCGGCAGACCGTCCTCCCGCCCGGAATACGGATGCCTTCCGGTTGTTTTAAGAGAAGCGCCTGATACATGCGGATCCGTCCATAAGTATCGTTACATTCATCCTCCGATACGACTGCACGCATGCTATCGGCTAAATCCTGATATTTCCACGGACGGTCTTTGCCTGCCAGATATTTATAAAATCCCTGCCGCGTCACTTTCAGCATCCGGCAGCAGAAAGAAATCTTTCCCTTTATCACGCGTCCTCAGTTTTTATGGCAAGAAACATCATTCTCTGCCTTTTGCAGACTTCCGACGGCTGGCGGCGAAAAAAGCGCTTGCTTCCTCAAGAAATTCGTTTTCTTCTTTCAAGCGGCGGATTTCTTTTTCCTGCTCTTTGACTTGTCTGCGCAGGATTGACAATTCCTCTGCGAGACTCATTGCCGTCTGTGGTGTGTGCGAACCGGAACCGGCATCCAGTCTTCCCTCCCTTGCCGTTTTCGTCCATGCATACATGGTATTTTCAGGGATGCCCAGCTCAGAAGCTGCTTTTGCCCCGCCAATTTCCTTTGCCAGCTTTACGGCCTGTATTTTGTACTCCATGTCACTGTTACATCATTACAGACATGCTTATCGGAACGCAACTCCAATATAAAGCCATTTACAGTAGCCAGCGTAACGTCAGAAATAAGGAATGTTTCATCATCTAAGAAACGGTGGAATACGTTAAATTGATACTGATAAAGTTTGATTGTTTTACCAGACAGATTTTTAATTTAACAATGCCCTTTAAAGTCCTCAAACGCTTCGTCCACGGTTAAGTTGTCTGAGTTTTTGAGAGATAATTTTTTCATGGAAATGCTCCTTTCTTATGCTCGTCAGACGATCAGAAAACGGTAAAGCAGTCTTGCGAGTATAAAAGGAATAGAAAGAAAGTTTTAGAAATAAAAAACCCTGTAAATCTAAGATTTACAAGGCTTCCCAAGGGTTAAGTGCGGAAGATGGGACTTGAACCCACACGAGCGCATTGCCCACAAGATCCTTAGTCTTGCTCGTCTGCCAGTTCCGACACTTCCGCATTATCTGTCAGGGATCTCCTGACGACTCGTATATAATATCATTGTATTCTTAAAATGTCAAGCAGAATATAAAAAAAGTTGGAAAATTTTGAAACAAAATGTTTTCAAAAAAATTTAAAAAAAATTAAAAAAAACTATTGACGAATCCTATTAAGTAGTGTAATATACTTATTGTGCCGAGCGGAATTGGCCGAGCAGAAGTGGCGGAATTGGCAGACGCGCAGGCTTCAGGTGCCTGTGGTAGCAATATCGTGTGGGTTCAAGTCCCATCTTCTGCACTTAAGCAGCAAAAAATAAGAATCCGGATTACGGGTTCTTATTTTTTGTTATATGTTTTTATTTCGCAGGCAATAAACCTGGAATGTGTTCGAATAATTATTTTCGCAATCTGCGCAGCAATTTTGATGCTGCGTCAGCCTGATGGCACTTATCTGACTGTATGGTCTGCTGCCAGCCGGACAGAAGCGGGAACCTTATTCCAGAGAATTCAGGTTTACCAGCTTCTTTTCGATTTTTGAAGACACTTCTCTGGCCAGATCCTCTCCTTTTGCAATTACAGAATAATACCGGCTCTGTGCCAGCAGATAGTAATCATCACCTTCAAAGCTGTCCAGGTCTCCGCTGCTGCAGCAGATGAAATATCCTTCTTCCTGAGCAGGCAGGTCTTCCATTGTAATGGAATAGACATGTGTATCAAGCAGGTTTACCTGCAGCTCATAAGCAATCCGGTAGTTTTTCGTGTCATCCAGTGTACAGTATACATCACGGTCACTGACGACATCTTTCAGCTGTCTGTACATATCCAGATTTCCAGAAGACACTTTGCCAAGCTGGGAATTTATGGTGCCGATTTTGGCCGAATACAGGCCGGTCGGAATAAATACGGCGGTTAAAAGCAGACAGGCACCAGCGGCATAGCGTTTCTGGAACCGTTTCTGATAAAGGAATACCAGAACCAGCAGCGCCAGAAATACGGTTACACTGATGATGACGCACCAGCGCATGGAAAATTCTTCTGAAAACAGCCGGAAGAAACCGATTCCTGCTGCACAAAAAGAGCGGTAGTGCCAGGTGTCTGTGATTCGCTGCAGGTTAAAATATAAAACGGTGCTTATGGCGGCATAAAAGAGTACTTTGCCGGCCATGGAAATCAGAAACGAAACATCCGGTTTCCAGGAAGCAAATTCCAAAAATCCTAAAAGCAGCAGGATACCGATGATGCATTCGTCGTATCGTGTATAAATAAAGTAAGTCAGGTCTGTATCAGAGTTCAGGTCTGTAATGGAGGCCGGGTCAATGAGGCTGATGGCTGAAATTAAAAAGGTTCCGATACAGGAAAGCAGCGTGAACAGGTAAAAGGAAGTATGCATGCCTGGGTTTTTCGTACGGAATGCGTGCAGAATGTGTCTGGTGCAGTGCAGGATTCCCCAGTAAACCAGCCCGAAGGAAGAAGTCATAAGTCCCCACAGCTGTCCGCTGAGCGAACGTAAAAGGTTCTGCCAGCCGTCCGCCGTCAGCAGGGAAAGAAGGTGGTCTTTTTGTGCACCCATGCCGTTTTTAGGTTTCAGCCCGAAGCCTTCCATCATGCAGAGGTATGTTTTGATATTAACATTGACAAATAATACTGCCGTCAGAGGCAGCAGCAGTGCGGCAAAAAGTTTCCAGTCAATGGCATCAGTCATGCGCAGAAACAGAACAATTATAAAATATGCAGTTACGATGCCTATGGTCCGGTTATGGGTGATATAGCAGCCGGCCATGCACAGGCTCAGGCAGAGTGCATGGTTTACATCAGGGGCCTGCTCAAAGCGCAGAAACAGGTACAAAAGCAGCCAGACAAGCAGATACAGAAATGTTTCACTCCAGGCAATCGGGCCCTGCGTAATATAGGCAGAATACATGCAGACCATAAAGGAAACGGTGATTAACAGCCAGCGCTCGGTTTTGGGAAATAAAATTTCTGCACACCGGATACACAGATAAAAAGTCAGGATGGCAAAAACGCCGTTTAATACGATGGCCGTTTTATACATCAGGTAAAGGTTATGGGAAACCCAGAACAACGGTACCAGAACCAGGCTGTAACCATAGGAATACCAGTTCATATGGCCAGCCAGGACATCGGACCAGTCGTGTCCGGTAAGCAGTGCGGCATGGGACCAGTATCCGTATTCATCATTGCGGATAGCCAGCACATTGCAGTCACGGATATACCAGATACGGAAAAGGAAAATGATGCTGGAAAATAGCAGGAATAATATAGGTTTGTATTGTTTTTTTATAAATTCTGGCATTACAGCAGCTCCTTTAGAATATTAATACATTCTGGGACAAAAAATCCAGACTGGAGCGTGTCTTAAAAATGTGCATAATTGGATAAATTGCCGAAATTATGCAGCTGCTTCAATTTTTCAAACGCACGCTAATATGATTATACAAAAAAATCGAAAAAAATAAAGGATTTTCGAAAAAAATACGGAAAATTATAATATAAGGAGGAATCATTCAAAGCAGCAGCCTGGAATATGCAGCTGCTGTATGAAAAAGGAAGGGGATTTTCCTCATGACGATACGTGAAGAAATGGAACACAGAGAACATGCGCTTCTTAGTCCGTATGCAGCTTTCAGTGATGAATCTGCCGGCAGGGACCGCGAAGAGGAACAGTGCGATATCCGCCCGGTTTACCAGCGGGACAGGGACAGGATTCTGCACAGCCGGGCATTTCGCAGACTGAAAAATAAGACGCAGGTATTTTTGACGCCAAAAGGCGACCATTACCGGACACGTATGTCCCATACTCTGGAAGTGGCCCAGAATGCACGTACAATAGCAAAAGCGCTCCGTTTAAATGAAGATCTGGCAGAAGCGGCAGCCCTTGGACATGACCTTGGGCATACGCCTTTTGGACATGCCGGGGAATTTATGCTGAACAGTCTGTGTGAGGGCGGTTTTAAACATAATGAACAGAGTGTGCGCATTGTAGAAAAACTGGAAAAACACGGAGAAGGGTTAAATCTTACGAAAGAGGTGCGGGACGGGATTTTAAATCACCAGATGAGCAGCATGCCTTCTACATTAGAAGGAAAGATTGTACGCCTGTCAGATAAAATCGCGTATATCAATCATGATGTGGACGACGCTGTACGGGCCAGAATTCTCTGCGAAGAAGATATCCCGAAGGAATACCGGGATATTTTGGGAACAGGCGTGCGTATGCGTTTAAATACTTTAATACATAATATTGTTACGAACAGCATGGGAAAGGACGATATACTTATGTCGCCTGAGGTAGAAAATGCTATGAAAGGGCTGCGCAGGTATATGTTTAAAAATCTGTACCATAATCCGGTGGCAAAGCGGGAGGAAAAAAAGGCCGAGGAACTGCTGGAAAGACTGTTCTATTATTATATGAAGCGTCCGGAACAGATGCCGCAGCAGTTTACCGATATGATTCGTGCTGGCGAAAAACCTGACCGGGCAGTGTGTGATTATATTGCAGGCATGACAGACCAGTATGCGATTGCAAAATTTAACGAATACTATGTGCCGGTGCAGTGGCAGACTTAAAGATCAGGACAGCTGTCAGGAAAAGTCCCTGTGGGCAGCAGAACCCAGAACTGCCTGAGCAGCACAGGCAGGGAAAGGATCTGCAGGCAGCAGAAAATAGAAAGGAAATCAGGCAGATGCCATATTTTTCAGAGGAAATCAAAGAAGAAGTACGTTCCGCGAATGATATTGTAGATGTCATATCAGGATATGTCAGGCTGCAGAAAAAGGGCAGCAGTTATGCAGGCCTGTGCCCGTTTCATAACGAAAAAACCGGTTCTTTTCACGTATCCCAGACGAAGCAGATGTACCACTGTTTTGGATGCGGAGCCGGGGGAGATGTATTTGGATTTTTAATGGAATATGAAAATTATACCTTTCAGGAGGCCATGGAGTATCTGGCTGAACGGGCCGGTATCCGGCTTCCGGTTCAGGAGCAGTCCGAACAGGCAAAACGGGAGGCGGATTACCGTTCGAGACTTTTGGAAGTAAACCGGGAGGCTGGAAAATATTATTATATGCTGCTGCGCAGTGAGCGGGGTGCCCATGCCATGGAATATTTCAGGCAGCGGGAACTGACAAAAGAAACGATGAAAAAATTCGGCCTTGGCTATTCCGATAAATACAGCGATGATTTGTACCGTTATTTAAAGTCAAAGGGCTATGATGACAGGCTGCTGAAAGATTCGGGACTCATTACGCTGGATGAAAAACGGGGAGCTCATGATAAATTCTGGAACCGGGCGATGTTTCCGATTATGAATGTGCATAATAAGATCATCGGATTTGGCGGAAGGGTTATGGGTGAAGGGGAACCGAAATATTTAAATTCTCCAGAAACGCAGATTTTTGACAAGAGCAGGAATTTATACGGATTAAATTTAGCCAGGCAGTCCAGACGTCCGCAGATACTCTTGTGCGAAGGATATATGGACGTGATTGCGCTGCATCAGGCGGGGTTTGACAATGCGGCGGCTTCCCTTGGCACGGCATTTACAAGCGGACATGCCAGTCTGCTGAAGCGTTATACAAAAGAAGTTTTCCTTACATTTGACAGTGACAGCGCCGGGATCCGGGCGGCATTACGGGCCATTCCGATTCTGAAAGAGGCCGGGATTACGGCAAAGATCATCAGCATGCAGCCGTATAAAGATCCGGATGAATTTATAAAAGCACTCGGTGCACAGGAGTATCAGAAACGAATAGACGAGGCAGAAAACAGCTTTATGTTTGAAATCCGGATTTTGGAGCAGAATTATGATATGACGGATCCGCAGGGCAAGACGGCATTCTATAAGGAAACTGCCAGAAAATTACTGGAATTTGAAGAGGAGATAGAGCGGAATAATTATATAGAAGCAGTGGCACAAAAATATCAGACTGGTTATGAAAATCTGCGCAGGCTGACTGCACAGGCCAGTGTACAGACAGGGATTGTAAAAAGGCCGGAGCCGTTAAAATCAGGGATTCACAAAAAAGAAATCCATAAGGAAGACGGCTTGAAAAAAGCCCAGAAGCTGCTGCTGACCTGGCTGGGCGAGCAGCCGGCACTGTATCCGGCTGTGCGGGAATACATTACGCCTGAGGACTTTCCGGATGAAAAGTGCAGGGCTGCCGCTGTGGAACTGTTTGCGCAGTTAGAATCAGGAACACTGAATCTGGCTCAGATTCCGGGACATTTTGAAGATTTGGAAGACCAGAGGGAAATCGTGGCTGCTTTTCATGAAACGATCGGGGAAATCAGGACGGATTCCGAGCGCGGGAAGGCTTTAAAAGATACGATTTTGAAATTAAAAGAAAACCGGCTGTTACGCCTGCGTGAGAATCAGGGACCGGATGGCATGCAGGAACGGTTTGAACAGATGCTTCAGGAGAAAAAAATGCTTGAAGAATTGCGGAGAAAAGAGTTTTTACTGAATTTACCAGTATAAAGATAAGCATGTGAAACCAAGAGAGGATGAAATAAATGGCGAAAATGGAAGAAAACAAGAAGACAATCAGAAAGAAGGACCATTCCAAAGATGGAAACGCAGAGCGTCCCGTATTCGACCAGCATAAATTTCTGGAAATACTGGGGATGCTGGTAGAGCGGGCGAAAAAGAAAAAAAATATGCTTGAATACCAGGAAATCAGTGATGCATTCCAGAGTATGTGCCTGTCAGCCGAACAGCTGGAAAATGTGCTGGAATATCTGGAAATCCATAATGTGGATGTTCTTCGCATTTCGGACGATGATGATGACGCCGACCTTTTAATCGAAGAAGACGATGTAGAGGTAGAAAATATTGACCTGACCGTGCCGGACGGGGTGAGCATTGAAGACCCGGTGCGCATGTACTTAAAGGAAATCGGCAAGGTGCCTCTTCTGAGTGCAGAAGAAGAAATAGATCTGGCGCAGAAGATGGAAAACGGCATGGTTGCACATGAAAAAATACTGATACTGCGCGGCCGGAAGGAAAAAGCAGAGACAGATGAGCAGAAAGCAGAATTAGACCAGGAAATCCGGGAGCTTATGTTAGAGCAGGACCATGGCGAGGATGCCAAAAAACGGCTGGCAGAGGCGAATCTGCGTCTTGTGGTCAGCATTGCAAAGCGTTATGTGGGCCGGGGCATGCTGTTTTTAGATCTGATTCAGGAAGGCAATCTGGGGCTGATTAAAGCCGTTGAAAAGTTTGATTACCGCAAAGGATATAAATTTTCCACATATGCGACATGGTGGATACGCCAGGCGATTACAAGGGCGATTGCAGACCAGGCAAGAACTATCCGGATTCCGGTGCATATGGTAGAAACGATTAATAAATTAATCCGCGTATCCCGGCAGCTTTTGCAGGAGCTGGGGCGTGAGCCGGCCCCGGAAGAAATTGCGGTGCAGATGAATATGCCGGTGGAACGTGTCCGTGAGATTTTAAAAATTTCCCAGGAGCCGGTTTCTTTAGAAACGCCGATCGGTGAAGAGGAAGATTCGCATCTTGGCGATTTCATTCAGGACGACAATGTACCGGTGCCTGCGGATGCGGCGGCTTTTACGCTGTTAAAAGAACAGCTTGGAGAAGTACTCGGTACGCTGACAGAGCGTGAGCAGAAAGTGCTGACGCTGCGTTTTGGACTGGAAGACGGCAGGGCAAGGACACTCGAAGAGGTGGGCAAGGAATTTAATGTGACAAGAGAGCGTATCCGCCAGATTGAGGCAAAAGCGCTGCGCAAACTCCGTCATCCGAGCAGAAGCCGCAAGCTGAAAGATTATCTGGAGTAGGCCATGCAGAAATTATCAAAACGCTTGCAGGCGGTGGCAGATTTTGTAACACCGGGAAACCGCGTGGCAGATATCGGGACGGATCATGGATTTCTGCCGGTTTATCTGGTTCAGAGCGGAAAATGTCCCAGCGCAGTTGCCATGGATCTCAGAATGGGGCCGTTAGACCGGGCCAGGGAACATATAGAAGCAGCAGAACTTACAGACCGCATTCAGATACGCCTTTCAGACGGGATGGCCAGTCTGGAAAAAGGCGAGGCAGACAGTGCGGTCATGGCCGGAATGGGCGGACTGACAGTCATTCAGATACTTACGGCGGCACAGAGTCTGCTGCCTGATTTGAAAGAACTGGTGACAGAGCCGCAGTCGGATATCGCAAAGGTACGCAGATGGCTGCGGGAACATAGAATGTATATAGACCGGGAAGACCTGGTACTGGAAGCGGGGAAATTTTACCCCGTGCTGCATGTGGTAATGCACGAGCCTGAAATACACAAAGATTATGCACAAAACAAAGAAACCTTAATGCATATGCTGCGAAAAAAGCTGTCGGATGAACAGGAAATCCGTCAGCTTTTAGACCAGTATGGGGAATGTCTGCTGTCTGGCAGGCATCCGGAATTAGCGGCGCTGCTGGAGCGGGACAAAAAGCGTGAGCAGAAAATTATACGGCAGCTTGCGGCGGGTACAGGTGCGGACAGGAAAGACAGGAAAAAGCATGTGAAGAGGCAGAATCAGGCACTTCTGCGGGTGCAGGAAATAGAGCTGCTTTTGGAACAGTATCTGCAGTAAAGGAGAAAAGAAAGCGTGAAATGTTCAGAAGTAATTGAAATATTAAACCGCCAGTCTGCGGAATCTTATGCGTGCAGCTGGGATAATCCGGGACTGCTTGCTGGAAGGCGGGAAAAAGAGGTAAAGAAAGTATACATTGCACTGGATGCCGGGGATGAGGCAGTAGAGGAAGCAGTTTCAAAAGGAGCAGATCTGCTGCTGACACATCATCCTTTGATATTTAAAGGGCTGAAACGGGTTACCGATGATGATATGATCGGGCGCAGGCTGATGGCAATGATTCGCGCCGACCTGTCTTACTATGCAATGCATACAAATTTTGACGTAATGGGCATGGCAGACCTTGCAGCAGACAGACTGCAGCTGAAAAATACCGCGCCGCTGGAGGTTACCTGTGTGGAAGACGGGATTTTACAGGGAATCGGAAGAGCAGGAGAGCTGGCGCATGAGATGACGTTAGCCGAATGTACCGCTATGGTGAAATCTTTATTTGAAATACCGCATGTAAAGGTATTTGGAAATCCGGATAAAATACTGCACCGCGCTGCAGTCTGCCCGGGTGCGGGAAAAAGTACTGTGGATGATGCGCTGCGTGCGGGAGCTGACGTATATATTACCGGAGATATCGATCATCATACCGGAATCGATGCTGCAGCCAGCGGCATGGCAGTGATTGATGCGGGGCACTACGGTCTGGAGTATCTGTTTATTCCATATATGGCTGCCTATCTTAAAGAACATGCACCGCAGCTGCAGATTCTGCAGCAGGAGAAAAAAGAGCCGTTTTGGATTGTATAGAATCTGTATGGATTTGCAATAGATTTACAATAGATATAATAAATATAATAGATATAAATGTATACAGAATGTGAATACTGCGGCACAGCCAGCTGGAAAATAATAGTAAACGGGGTATGATTATGGGCGAACAAAAATGCAGGGAGTCTATTGGAATTGAAAATGAAAACATGAAACAGACAAAGCATCTGTCACGGGATGAAAAATGCCAGGATGTCAGGAAGGAAAACGCAGGGGAATCTGCAGATGCGGTAAAGATGTGCCGGGCTGTGATTGGAAACGAGACGAAGGAATATCCTCTTGGCACAAAATATATAGATCTTGCACTGGAATATCAGAAAGAATATAAAGATGATATTGTACTGGCAGTGCATAACAATAAATTAAGGGAATTAAACCGTGCGTTAATATCAGACGGGGAAATTTCGTTCCTTACGACGGCGGATACAAAAGGAAGGAAAGCGTACCGCAGGAGCATGGTCATGATGCTGGAAAAGGCCATTTTCAATCTGTATGGAAAAGGCGTGAAACTGAGGATTATGCATATGCTCGGGCAGGGGCAGTACTGCGAGCTGGAAGGGGAAAAAACTGTTTCGAAAGAGCTGCTTGTAGAAATCCGAAATGAGATGAAAAGGCTCTGCCAGGCGGATATTCAGATACGGAAAAATTCGATTCATACAGACCTTGCAGTTTCTAAGTTTAGGGAATACGGAATGCAGGATAAAGCAAAATTATTCCGGTTCCGCCGAAGCTCGCATGTCAATCTGTATGATATTGACGGCTTTCAGGATTATTTTTACGGATATATGGTGCCGTCTACCGGATATTTAAAATATTTTGATTTATTTGAATACGAAACCGGGTTTATTCTGCTTTATCCGAATGAAGATACGAAAAAGACAGCGCCGTTTCAGACATCAAAGAAGCTTTACGATACGCTGATGGAAGCTGCCGCATGGGCAAAGAAGATGCATATCAGCACAATCGGCGAGCTGAATGAAAAGATTATACAGGGAAAGATACAGGATGTGATTCTGCTGCAGGAAGCCGAAATGGAACAGCGTATCGGGAAAATTGCAGAGCAGATTGAAGGAAAGCGGGATAAAAAGTTTATTCTCATTGCAGGACCTTCTTCTTCCGGCAAGACGACGTTTTCCCACAGGCTTTCCATTCAGCTGCGGGCTCACGGGCTGACGCCGCATCCGATTGGAATGGACAATTTCTATGTGGACAGAGAGAAAACACCGTTAGACGAAAACGGGCAGTATGATTTTGAATGTCTCGAAGCCATTGACATGGAACTGTTTGATACGGCTATGGAAAAACTTCTTGCGGGCGAAGAAGTAGAAATGCCGCATTTTAATTTCAAGACAGGAAAGCGGGAGTTTAAAGGAGAAATGCTTCAGCTTGGGGCAGACGATGTGCTTGTCATAGAAGGGATTCACGGTTTGAACAATAAGCTGCTGTCCTCACTGCCGAAAGAGACAAAATTTAAAATTTATATCAGTGCCCTGACACAGATTAATATCGACGAGCATAATGCCATACCGACTACGGACGGGCGGCTGATCCGCAGAATTGTGCGGGATGCGTTTCACAGAGGGACATCGGCAGAGCATACGATAGAAATGTGGCAGTCTGTACGCAGAGGAGAAGAGAAAAATATTTTCCCGTTTCAGGAACACGCAGATGTGATGTTTAACTCTGCACTGATTTATGAACTGGCAGTTTTGAAAATGTATGCAGAACCGCTGCTTTTTGCGATACCGCAGGATAGCCCGCAGCATATGCAGGCAAAGCGTCTGCTGAAATTTCTGGATTATTTTTTACAGGTACCGAGTGAAGAAATTGGAAGAAATTCGATTCTGAGAGAATTTATCGGAGGAAGCTGCTTTCATGTATAAGCGCTGCCGTATTCTAAAGACTGTCAGCTGGTGAATCTGCTGGCAGTTTTTGACGCAAGCAGGACTGTAAGCCGGGTTTTGTCTGGAATGATCATCTGTCTAGGGCGGCTGTTGCCAGCCGTCTCAAGCGACCTACCTGAAGCTGGCGGGCCACGTAAACGCTTCTGCTCGGTCTTGCTTCGGATGGGGTTTACATATGCCCTCCCTGTTACCAGGAAGGCGGTAGTCTCTTACACTGCCATTCCACCCTTACCAGACGGGTTTTCACCTGCTGGCGGTATATTTCTGCTGCACTTTCCTGGGAGTTGCCTCCACCGGACGTTATCCGGCATCCTGCCCTGTGAAGCCCGGACTTTCCTCACCTGCAGTCTTTCGACACTTGCAGCCGCGATCATTTATCCTGCTTGCGCTACAGAATATTCAATCATAAAATATGCAAAATGTAAAGTCTTTTTTTGAAAAGAATGGAGTATGTTTTAGTGAAACAAGAAAATGGACTGAAACAGTAAAGTCTTTTTTGAAAAGAAAGGGGTATGTTTTAGTGAAACAAGAAAATGGACTGAAACAGCGAAATCATAATCATGAAAGTTATTGAATCAGATAAAGTCATAAAAATACTAAGCAGGAATAAAATGCCTGTAGATGTAAAAAGCAGAATATACAAAAAAATAGAAAATCTGCATAAGGCTGCTTTGGATAAAATGTATCTGGATCAGTACCTGAACAGCCAGAACGGGAAAAAGCTGAAAGGAACCAAAAGCCGTCATATTTATAAATTCCGGCTGAACGATGGCGGCCGCCTGATTTATACGTACGGGAAATATGTGAATGGAATCCGGGATGAAGACAAAGATGCCCTGCTGATTCTGGACTGTGTGACGCATGACCGGCAGGGATTTTTTAAGGAGCTGCCTTCAGCCGGTGCTTTTTCATCTGGCGGAGAGATTTTCCGGCATCAGTATCAGAATGATCAGTATCAAAATCATCAGTATTCGAATCAGATAAACCAGATGAATCAGAATCAGATAGAAATAGAAGAATCAGATGAAGAGCCTGCCGCATTAGACAGCCGGGAAGCGCAGGAGTATGATCTGGCTGCTTATGCAGAAACTCACCGGCTGTTTTTGTTTGATGAAAAACTGGACAAGAAACTAAAATACGATGAAATGGACGTATATCTGTCCGCGGAGCAGAGCACACTGATTCAGGAATATCTGACAAACCAGCAGCCCTCGCTGATTCTGGGAGGGGCCGGCACAGGCAAAACGATTGTGGCGCTTCATATTCTGCATGACTACCAGTACGGAAATCCCGGTGCACGCTGTATTTATTTTACGCATTCCCAGGAACTGCTGAGAAAGGCAGAGGCAAAGTACCGCTCAATTTCCAGGGGTGTATTTGGGGAAGAAAGCAGGCTGGATGGCAGGGAACAGACAGAATTCTGGGATATTGGCGAATACTGTATCAGCAGGCTGAAATGCAGAAGGACAGACAGAGCCGGATACGAGAGATTCAGCAGGTTTGTAAAAAGAGATAAGAAAACTATGAACCAGCTGTCAAAATTCGGAATTTCCATTTATGATTTATGGGCAGAAATACAGGGAACGATAAAAGGCGGGCTGGATCAGGACTGGTGCAGGGCGGGCTGGACAGACTGGAGAGAGCAGGAATATACAGACCAGGTGATGTCAGAACTTCGAAAATGGCATTTAATAGAAGAAAATGAGGACGATACACATCTGTTCTGTCTGAAAAAAGATGTGTATACTATGGTAAAAGAAGGAAATGCCTCTCTTAGTGACAAAACGATGGATATAATACATAAACTCTGCAAAAAACTGCCTTTCGTGGATGCGAAGATGCCTATGCAGCGGAAAGATATTTATTTAAAACTGCCGGAAGAAAATACGACGCTGGAGGCTCTGGCCAGGCAGTATCTGTATGCATTCTGCAGTAATCAGTATATGCGGTGGCTAAAGGAGCACGGATATTATGATGATAACGATCTGGCATGCAGGATGCTGGATAAAAATGACGGCAGTGCACAGGAATACGATCTGATTGTCATAGATGAAATACAGGACTATACGGAACTGCAGATTTACCTGATAACGAAAATGGCCAGACATGCGAAAGGAATTGTTATGGCAGGCGATTCTCATCAGATTGTTAACCCGACGATGTTCCGGGAACAGAGAATCCGCCAGCTGTTTCAGCAGAAACTGTCTGTCAGCAGGCTTGAGAAAAATTTCCGGTCTCAGGAAAAAATTGTGGAATATGCAAATGCAGTGGCCAGTATGCGCAGGAAAAAAATCGGAAGTACGAAGAGCGAAAGCGAAACAGCACAAGGGGCTGTATTTTCGGGGAGCTGTCCGGTTAAAATGCTGTATACAGAACACAATATGCTCTGTCTGATGGACAAACTGCTGGATTACCCGGGTGCTGTAATTCTGACTGCCACTGAGTCGGATAAGCAGCGCATGATTCAGCTGTATGGTGAAGAACATTACGCACAGAAGAAGAACAGGATTCTGTTTACGGTAAATGAAATTAAAGGAATGGAATACAAAGCTGTATTCTGCCTGAATCTTGTTGGAAGTTTTCATGAGGCATGGAAGCAGATTTTCAGCGGAGAGGCAAGGCGGAAGACAAAATACCGGTATTATTTTAACCTGCTTTATACAGGGGTGTCCCGGGCACAGGATTATCTGTGTATCATCGAAGAGAATCCGGACCGGGAATTTGATGATTTTATGAACAGGGAGCTGCCGTACCAGATGCAGGAGGTGCGTGTATTTGACGAAAGCAGCCTGCATTTAGAAGATCTGGATAACAGTGAAGAAGAATGGCGCATCCAGGCGGAACGTTATAAAAAGCAGGGAAAATACAAGGAAGCGGCAGATTCCTTGCGAAAAGCCGGGGCAGGAGAAGAGGAGATTATGGAATGCCGTATGTATCAGTGTATTCAGGAAAACGATTACACAAAAATGATGGAATATGCCCTGTGTCTGGAACGCAGGGAAGAGGCAGAAAGATATTATGAGGAACTGGATCAGACAGGCGGACTGGCAAAACTGGTCTGTCTGTGGCTGACGCCGGATAAAGCAGTCCAAAACCGGCTGTTTAGTCCCGAAACGCTTGCCGGCAGCATTGCGGAATGCTTTCCTGATATGGACAGTGCCTGGACTGAAACCATTCAGATTATGTATCTTCGGATTCTAAGAGAATATATGCAGAACCAGGTAAAACGTCTGCAGGGGGACGGGCTATGAGCAGTAATCTGGAAAAAATGATGAAAGAAAGCGCATCTGTCGTGCTTGCCTGTGAGGAACTTTCCAGCGAAATTCCAAAAATCAGGCAGTTATTTCAGGAATGCAGCAGGCTGAAAGAAGATTTATCGTCGTTTGCAGAAGAAAAAGAACTGGAAATGCAGCGGCGCTTTGATATGAACATACAAAGGGCAGAATCAGCCATTCTAAAATTAGACCGCTCCATGGACCGCTGTGAAAACATCTGTGCTGCTTTTGGTCAGATGGAAGAGCTGGTGCAGATATTCGGCAGTTATCAGGAAAAATTATCAGATCTGGAGCAGCGGATGGATACAATGATACAGTGCACAGGTCCGGAACCGGAGGAAGGGACACTGCTGGAAGTAATCAGAGCCAGCCAGTACCGGCTGCCGCTGTTTGTCGTGCATGCAAACTGGTATGATTTTAGATTTGAAATCTTAAGAGTCGCTGATGGAAAGGCGGAAGGCAATCTTTGGAAAGGACATGGGAAGGTCGAGCGGAATAAAAAATATCCGCTGGATGCGAAAGGATATTCCCGGTGCACAGAATCCAGGGAGGCGCTGCAGAATATGAAAACAGACAGTTTCATAAATATACCGGATGAGTTTGATGAAAATCTTCCATTTTTTTAAGCTGAGCCGGGTCTTTTAAGCCGGACTCTGCAAGGTTTTGCATGGCCGGTGTCTGTCTGGCGCAGGCAGAGAGTTTCGGGTACAGTACTGATTTGCGGTATTTCAAAAATTAGGGCTGGAAAATCAGAAGATATGTGCTATAATAGCATGCAGGGCATACCTTATGCAAGACTGTGCACAGTATACCGGTTTGGATACAGAATGCATGATGGTCATAAGGATTCTATAGGATTCTGTTTGTATTAAGAAATTATAAATATTATCAATTTTTTCTGAAAACATATCTGATTCCATTGACAGAAAAATGTTTCGAATATACCATAGATAGCAGGCTGATTCGTAACAACAGGTCTGCAGCAGACACAGTAAGAGCTTTTGCAGCAGATGTTTTTGCATGGATAGGAGTGTGTGATATGAATAGTTTACGGGAACGAATGACAAGATTTATGTATGGCAGGTATGGCAGTGACCAGCTGTCAAAGCTGTATCTTGGACTGGCAATGGCTTTTCTGATTTTAAATCTGCTGACAAGGCTTGGAATCTTTTATTTAGCGGGAATGGCTTTTCTGTTTTATGGAATGTACCGTTCTTTTTCTAAAAACATTGCAAAAATGTCAGCGCAGAATCAGAAATATCTGACCTGGCGGTATCAGAAAACTGTAAAATACAGCAATGCGAAAAAGCACTGGGCACAGCGCAGGGAATACCGTTTTTTCAGCTGTCCGGGCTGCAGGCAGAAAGTAAGGGTACCGCGCGGAAGAGGAAAAATTGCGATTACATGTCCAAAATGCCATACAGAATTCATCAAGAAGAGCTAGGAGCGTATGTTTGGATATATTAATGTGAACCGGGAAAAATTAAGTCTTCCAGACCGCTGCACCTACCAGTCGTATTACTGCGGATTATGCCAGCAGCTTAAGGATGAGTGCGGCCGCAAAGGCCAGATGCTTTTGAATTATGATATGACATTTCTCGTGATTCTGCTTACAGGCCTGTATGAACTGGAAGATAAAAAGACAGAATTTATCTGTCCGGTACATCCGTCTAAAAAGCAGACTGCCCGTTTCAATGAAGCAACGAAATATGCAGCAGCCATGAATGTACTGCTGGCAACGAAAAATTTTGAAGACGACTGGAATGACAGCCATTCTTATGCCAAAAGAGCTTTGTCACAGGTATTCAGAAAAGATTACGAGCGCATAGGGATGGAATATCCAAGGCAGGAGCGGGCAATTACGAGGTATATAAAAAGGCTGGAAGAGGCGGAAAAGTATAAAGAAAAAAATGTAGATGCCGTAGCCGGCCTGACAGGAGAGATGTTAGGAGAGATTTTCGTCTGGAAAGAGAACGATATCTGGGCAGAAGAACTGCGCTGCATGGGCTTTTATATGGGCAAATTTATATATCTGATGGATGCCTATGAAGACATCGGCAAAGATGAAAGAAACAGATGCTATAATGTACTCAGCCTGATGCGCCAGGAGACGGAGCAGGATTTTGAAACATTTTCCAGGCTGATGCTAACGAGCATGATGGCAGAATGCGCAAAGTCTTTTGAAAGGCTTCCGATTCTGCTTCATGCAGAAATATGCCGCAATGTCCTGTATTCGGGTGTCTGGACCAAATATGAGTACATTCGTCTGAAAAAACAGTCGCGGCAGTTAAAAGAAGAAAAAAAGCGCAGACTGATTCGAAAAACAGACGCCAGCCGGGTGCAGCAGTAAACACGGGCTGACTTGAAAAGGCGGATGGCAGGCAGTAAACTGAATAGAAAGAAGAACAACCATTCATGGGAAATCCTTATGATGTGCTGGGTATCAGACCTGGTGCAACAGATGAAGAAATAAAAAAAGCATACCGGGCTTTAAGCCGCAGATATCATCCGGATGCCAATGTGAATAATCCGGACAGAGACAGGGCCGAGGAGCGTTTTAAGGAAATTCAGCAGGCATATAACCAGATTATGCAGGAAAAGCAGCAGGGAAGCAGTTTTTCGGGTTATGGTTCTGCAAGATACAGCGGTTTTGGAAGACAGTCCCAGGAGTCTCCTAAGATGCAGGCTGCGGCTAATTATCTGGCCAGCCGCTGCTATCAGGAAGCGGTGAATGTACTAAACAGCATCAGCGAGCGGGGCGCAAGGTGGTATTACTATAGCGCAGTTGCGAATGCGGGACTTGGTAATAATATGACCGCACGGGAATACGCTGAACAGGCAGTAAAGTTAGAGCCGAGCAATATTGAATACAGACATCTGATGCAGCAGCTGAATTTTGGAGGCAGCTGGTACAGCAGTATGGGAACGAATTATGGAAGGCCGTATGAAAGTTTTAACCGTTTCTGTATGTCTATGGTTATGATGAATATGTGCTGTACATGCTGCTGCGGACTTTAGAGTGTGTTTAGATCTGTTTGTTATATATAATAAAGGGCTGCCGCATTAAGAAAAATGATACAGGATATAGTTTGTTTTGATCTATACGATATCCTGTATATGTTTTACTTAATGCGGCAGCTTTTTTTGTGCTTCAGTATCTGTATTTTTTCTTGTTTGTTCTTAAAAAGACTGCCGCAGCGATTACGGACAAAACTTCTGCTGCCACTACAGACATCCAGATCCCGTCCACATCCCAAAACAGCGGGAAAATCAGCACAGCAGCTGCCTGAAATACAAATGTCCTGAGGAACGAGATGGATGCAGATACCAGCCCGTTATTTAATGCCGTAAAAAATGACGAAGCAAAAATAGCAAATCCTGAAAATAAAAAGGAAAAGGAAAAAATCGTAAAACCCCGGATAGTCAGATTTAAAAGTCCTTCATCATAGCCAGTAAACAGAACGGAAAGCGGCCTGGCCAGGACATAGGAAGCAGCAAACATAGAGGCTGCAAAGATGCCTGTCAGCACAAGGCTTTTTCTCAGCATGCTTTTTAGTTCCTGATGATTCTGTGCGCCATAATGGTATCCGGTCACCGGAGCTGCGCCGACAGAATATCCGATAAATACCCCTTGAAATATCAGACTTACATACATCAGCACTCCGTATGCTGCAATACCGTCTTCTCCGGCATAGCGGAGCAGCTGTGCATTGTATAGCATGCTGACAACGGACATGGAAATATTGTTCATCAGTTCCGAAGAACCGTTGGCGCATGTTTTTAACAAGGCACTGCCGTCAAAATGTGTTCTGCCAAGACGCATGAGGCTGCTGTTTGGACGGGCAAAATATAAAAGCGGAAGAATGCCGCCTGCAAACTGGCTGGCCGCGGTTGCTGCCGCTGCGCCGGCCAGCCCCCATTGGAATCCGATGATAAACAGTGCATCAAGCGCAATATTCAAAATCCCTGCCGCTGCCGTTACAGTTAGCCCGAGTGCCGGTTTTCCAGCTGCAGCAAACAGGCACTGAAATTCATACTGCAGAATATAGGCAGGTATAGCGGCTGTGATAATCCGCCCGTAAAGAACACTGTATTCCAAAAGCCGGCCCTGGGCACCGAGTGCAGAAGCCAGAGGATGGATCAGCAGAAATCCCAAAACAGTCAGAACGATTCCAAAAACAATGGATGTATAAATAATAAGGGAAAACAGACTGTCCGCTTCGGCTTTTTTTCCTTCACCCATTGTTTTCGTGATCAGCGCACTGCCGCCCGTTCCAAACATAAATCCTACAGAGCCTAAAATCAATAGAAACGGCATAATAAAATTAACAGCAGTAAACTGCATTTTTCCCACAAAGTTAGAAACAAAAAATCCGTCTGCAATTCCGTAAACGGAAGTGAATACGAGCATTATAATAGATGGAAATGTGAAACGAAGCAGTTTTTTATAATCAAAATGGCCGGACAGGCGGATGGATTGTGAGTTTTTCATTTATTGTCACCTCTTTTTTAAATTTATAGATTATCCGGACGCCGGGAAGAGAAACTTTTTCCTTTTTCTGTTCCGCTTACAAACAGTAAGATTTCGCCCGGCGTCCGGGTAGCAGATATACGTTATCCATTACCGTTAAAAGCTTTTAAAAGAAACGGCATTTTTCCTGCAGGCAGCCTAGATACCGTTCAGTTAATTCCAGATATTTTGAAACATCTTCTTCAGGCCAGGATGCAAAAATTTCGTTTTCAGCCTGAATCATGCGTACTGCAGTCTGTTCTGCAAGATTTCTGCCTTTTGCAGTTAAGAGGACTTTTTTGATTTTAGATCCGGCTGATTCCAGATACAGAATGCCGTCGGATTCTAATTTGCGGATGGCAGAATTGACGGTCTGTTTGCTAAGACCGCAGCGGCGGCAGATTTCCTGTAAAAGACAGCCTTCCCCGATGTCGCAGACAGTGTATAAAATTTTCATGCTGCTGTCGGATAATCCGAGCTTTCGCGACATTTCATGGTAGGCCGCATCAATTTCACCGACCAGATAGTTGCAGCGGTTCATTTCTTTTGAAACATATGTTTTCATCATGCACCTCCATAGTATGAAATCGTACGAATGTCAAGCGTGCTGCAGATAGATTTTTGCTGATTTGTTATGAATTACCCGGATGCAGTGCAGTGACAGAATCTGATTCTTGCGAAATTTATTTGTGCATTGTATAATTAAGATATGAAAAAAGATAAAAATAGAACAGTTTCTATCCGGGATATTCAGGATAGCCGGGATATCCCGGATGGAACGAAGGATAAAACGGACGGTGTTCAGGATACAGCCGGAAATGACCGGCAGAACGGGGAAGCATTCAGTACGACTCTGTTTGACGATGTGTTCCGTACAGTAGTGGAGGAATTTCCGGAACTTCTGGTAGCCCTTATCAACGAGGTGTTCGGAACGGACTATCCCCGGGATGTGAAAGTGGTCCAGCTGAGAAACGAGCATATGGAGCCGGGCGGAAAGATTATCACGGACTGTGCGCTTATGATAGAAGGCTGCTGCTATCATGCGGAATGCCAGAGCACGGGAGATAAAAACATGATCATCCGCATGGCAGCATATGATATGGCGATTGCGCTGGATGGCCCGTACAGGCAGGCCGCGGGCCGGGAGCAGGCCCGTTACCGTATCCGCTTTCCGAAGTCATGCGTAATGTACATCCGTGATGACGGCAGCATCCCGCAGGAACTGGAGATGGATATTGAGTTTGCAGACGGTTTTGTATATCCGTATCGTGTGCCGGCCGTGAATGTGCAGAAGTATACAAAAGAAGAAATTTTTGAAAAACAGCTGATAGTTTTCCTGCCTTATTATGTGCTGCGGTATGAAAAGCAGATTAAAGAGATGGAAGGCCGGGAGAATCCGGATGCGGATCAGGCGGGGGGGGGCAGTGCTGGAGGACTTAAGGGATGTGTGCCTGCGCCTGCAGGAGGAGACGGATAAAAAAGACAGGGCGGTTCTGTATGCGGCTGTGAATGAAATGATTCAGACGGTAGTAAGATATACATTCCGAAGGACCGGAGAGAAGCTGAGGAAAGGAGCTGAGGATGCTGTGGGTGGAAAAGTGCTTGAACTGCAGACACTGAAAAATTTTGGGAAGGAAGGGAAGAAGGAAAGGAAGAAGGAAAAGCAGAAGGA
The DNA here is from genome assembly GCA_910580075.1 of uncultured Eubacterium sp. Taxonomy (GTDB): domain Bacteria; phylum Bacillota; class Clostridia; order Lachnospirales; family Lachnospiraceae; genus Eubacterium_J. The sequence goes on from CAJTVR010000007.1 coordinate 25,171, forward strand.
GAAGCAAGAAAAGGAATGACTGTTTACAGGAACTGCCGCAGCCGCGGAATGTCTGCGGAAGAGGCAGCTGCAATAGCTGATATTTCTGCACTGCTGGCACAGGAAGCGGAACAGCAGTGGCAGCAGGAAAAAATGGGAGAATAGAAGGCAGTTAGAAATAAAGCCAGTTCTGCATTTGAAAAAAGAAAATGTACAAATTGAGGATAAAAAGGAGAATGTATTTATGAAACAAAAAAACAAACCTCTTGATTTTGGCTCATTTGACGTGATTACGATTAAAACGGCAGAAGAATCACATCAGCTGTCACGCAGCGGCAGCCAGGTCTGTGTATCAGATATCTGTGTGGAATGGGAAGACGACGGTACGGCAGCATCCATTTATCTGACTGCTGATACAAGTCCGGTAGAATGGCTGCGTTTCCGGTGGAATAAACCGCTTCCAGGACAGGCGAAAATTCTGGGAGATGCCTGGGAACGCGGATATGGAGACCTGGAATGGCGGGGCGTCAGCGCAAACCGGTTTATGCCGTGGTACTTTTTGGCAAGTACGGATAACAGACAGTTTGGATTTGGCGTCAGGACAAGGCCGTCTGCGATGTGTTACTGGCAGGCTGATACAAGGGGGATTACGCTTGTTCTGGATGTACGGTGCGGCGGAGAGGGTGTGCTTTTGAATGGCAGGCGTCTGAAAGCGGCAGAAGCTGTAAGCATGGAAGAGGACGGGACGGATTCGTTTCGTTTTGCAAGGGAGTTCTGCCGGATGATGTGCCCGGACCCGGTTTTTCCGAAAATTCCGGTATATGGCAGCAATAACTGGTACTATGCTTACGGGCAGAGCTGTGAAGAGGAGATACTCAGCGATACGGATTATGTGCTGGAGCTGACAAAGGGTGCTGCAAATCCGCCATTTATGGTAATTGATGACTGCTGGCAGGAATATCACAGACTGGATGAATATAATGGCGGACCATGGAGATGCGGCAACAGCAGATTCCCGGATATGAAAGGACTCGCAGAAAAACTGGTTCAAAAAGGGGTGCATCCGGGTATCTGGGTGCGTCTGCTCCTGAACGAAGATGAAACCATTCCGGATGAATGGAGGATTTCTTACAACGGATGCCTGGATCCATCCTGTCCGGATGCACTGCATTACATCAGGGAAGATGTCAGAAGAATCTGTGAATGGGGATATGAACTGATCAAACATGATTTTTCTACGTTTGACTTATTTGGCCGCTGGGGATTTGAAATGAATCCGTTTGTGACGCATGGCGGCTGGCATTTTTATGACCGCAGCAAAACAAGTGCAGAAGTGGTAAAAATGCTGTATGAGGCAGTCTATGATGTGACAAAAGAATATGATGCCATTATTATCGGATGCAATACAATCGGGCATCTGGGCGCAGGACTGATGCATGCAAACCGGACAGGAGACGATACAAGCGGCAAAAACTGGGAGCGGACAAGGAGAATGGGAGTCAATACACTGGCTTTCCGGCTGCCGCAGCACAGGACTTTTTATGATGTGGACGCTGACTGTGTGGGAATCGCAGGAAATATTCCATGGAATTTAAACCGCCAGTGGGCTGATGTGATTGCAGAAAGCGGCACACCGCTGTTTGTATCCGCAAAACCGGGACTTTTAAATGAGACAGAAAAAGAAGAGCTTAGAAAGATACTGCTAAAGGCTTCTTCCCAGTCCTGCCATAAAATACCTGCAGACTGGAAAGAAACCGACTGTCCGGAAATCTGGGAGGATGAAAACGGACGGATAGAATATAACTGGTACGATGTATCCGGGTCTGAACTAAAGAGCAGTGACGGGCTGTTTCACATAACAATTCCGCTTCAGTAGACCGCCAGGCGGTGCCGGATTCAGACATCTTTGGAACGGTTTAGGAGATAAACGGCACATAAAGCTGTCAGAATCTGGCTTGCCAGTATCCCGTACAGATAGGCCCGTATACCGTATACTGGTACAAAGAACCATATAAATGCAATCCGGATCAGGCATCCGCTCAGATTCAGCATAAGGGTGGCAGTCGGATGTCCGAGTCCGTGCAGGATACTGTTTAACGTTGTAGTAAGAAACATAAACGGGCAGATAAAACTGAGTGTGCGGACGTAAATTCCCGCAAGGGTGTTTGCAAACAAATACTGCCCGATCAAAGAATAAGTCAGAAGGAAAAAAAGGGTACTTGCAAATCCAAGAACCAGGCAGGATTCAATTGTGCGCCGGATGGTGCGGTGAATCAGCGCCTGGTTTTTTTGTGCTTTTGCCTGGGAAATGGACGGCAGCAGCATGACAGACACAGAATTGGTCAGCACCGATGGAAACAGAATCATCGGCATTGCCATTCCGGTCAGGATTCCAAAAATACTCAGGGCATCTTCATTAGAGTAGCCATAAAATTTCAGGCAGACAGGAATCAGAATGGCTTCTGTGCTGTTAATAAAATTTATGAGTACCCGGTTTGCAGTAAGGGGCAGTGAAAATGAGAAAATCTGACGAAGGCAGACCCCGAAATTTCTGCGGCATCTGCTAAAGCGCATGACAGTAAGCGAAAAAAGCGCTCCGGCCAGTTCTCCGAATACGATGCCCCATACAGCCATGGCAGCGGTTACTGTCCGTTCCTGGTTCTGGCAGATACGGTAGATCAGATACACGCATAAAACGCGGCAGACCTGCTCTAACAGCTGGGATACCGAAGGCACAAAAGTTTTCTGCAGGCCGTAATAATAGCCGTTGATACAGGAATGAATAGCGGCTAATGGCAGGGCAAGTGAAATAATGCGCAGAAGCATTCCGCATCGTGGTTCATCCAGTATTGTTACGGCAATGGTATCAGATCCGCTGTAAATGATGAATGCACATAAAACTGACAGGCTGACGGAAAGAACAAGCCCGGCATACAGGCAGACCTGGGGACACCGCCCGGCACCCTCAGCTTCTGCGGTATATTTGGAAACGGCAGTCTGAATTCCGGCAGCACAGAAAGCGATTCCCAGTGCAAAAACTGGAAAAATAAGCTGATAAATCCCCAGTCCCTGTGCACCAATTGTATGGGAAAGGAATATTCTATAAAAGAAGCCGATGACCCGGCTGGCAAGTCCGGTAGCCGTAAGCAGCGCTGTGCCAAGCAGTACGGGATGGCTGGCATATTTTTTGAAATGAGATAAGTCTGGCATATAGTTTCCCCTGCAGTCTGTTTGCGTTTTTAAAATATATGTGGCAGGAGGGAAATTATGTACATAAAAAGATAATAAGGAGGAATTTTTATGATTTATCTGGATCATGCAGCTACAACACCGCTGGCAGAACAGGCAGCGGCAAGCATGCAGCCGTATTTTTCCAAAGATTATGCCAATGCATCTGCATTTTATGAATTTGGCGAAAAAAGCAGAGAAGCTGTAGAGCATGCGCGAGGAATTATTGCCAGATCACTGCGGGCCAATCCGAAGGAAATTTATTTTACAGCTGGGGGCAGCGAATCTGACAACTGGGCGCTGAAAGGCACGGCTGAGGCATATAAGCAGTACGGCAGGCATATTATTACGACACAGATTGAGCATCATGCAGTATTAAATACATGCCATTATCTGGAAAAACAGGGGTATGAGGTAACATATCTGCCAGTAGACGCCCAGGGATTCGTACGTCTGCCAGAGCTGGAAAAAGCAATCAGACCGGATACGATTCTGATATCCGTTATGTTTGCGAATAATGAAATCGGAACAATGGAACCGATTGCGCAGATTGGGCGGATTGCCAGGCGGCATAGTATTATCTTCCATACAGATGCAGTACAGGCATATGCACAGGTGCCGGTTGATGTGAATTTTTACCATATTGATCTGTTAAGCGCAAGCGGACATAAATTTTACGGGCCAAAAGGAACCGGATTTTTATATATCCGGGACGGCGTAAGAACAGCCTCTTTCATTCATGGAGGAGGGCAGGAGATGGGAAGACGTGCCGGTACAGAAAATGTGCCGGGCATTGCAGGCATTGGGGCGGCAGCAGAATTAGCAATGCGTAAGATGTCAGAACGCATATACCGTGAAACCAGGCTGCGGGATTATCTGATTCATGAAATAGCAAGCCGGATTCCAGGTGCCTGGCTCAACGGGGACCGCTATGCGAGGCTGCCGAATAATGTAAATTTCAGCTTTGAGGGAATTGAGGGAGAGACACTTCTGCTTTTGCTGGATGCAAAAGATATCTGTGCTTCAGCGGCATCAGCGTGCTCGACGGGATCTGCAGAACCGTCACATGTGCTTACAGCGATTGGCAGAGATGAGAAACTTGCTTTTGGATCTCTGCGCATGACGCTGGGAGAGGCTACGACAGCAGAAGATGTCCGCACAGCAGCAGATGCAGTGGCAGAGAGCGTAAAACTGCTGCGGGAAGTGGCGGAGTATGAGCAGCAGTAAGAGAGGAGCAGCAGCTTATCCCTCTGGCATTTTTGCAGCCAGTGCCTCATGTATCATACAAAAGGCTGGGCAAGAGAAAAAAGACAGGTCAATCAGTACCAGCAGTTAAGATCAAATGAAGAAGAGGGTATGAGAAAAAAGACAGGCCAGTCAGCATCAGCAGAATTAAGGTCATTTGAAGAGCCAGGCAAGAGAAAAAAGACAGATCAATCAGCATCAGCAGAATTAAGATCATATGAAGAGCCACTGCAAGAGAAAAAAGACAGGCCAGTCAGCATCAGCAGAATTAAGATCATTCGAAAAATCCGCCGCAAGAGAAAAAAAGACTGGTCAATTCGCATCAGCAATATTATAATAAGACCCGGAATGACAAATAAGGGCATAGGAGATGCAAAACTGATGACAAAACAAGAATTTCGTAATCTCACAGAAAGAGGTATTATTATACTGGACGGTGCCACCGGCACAAATCTGCAAAAAGCCGGAATGCCGGCAGGGGTATGTCCGGAACAGTGGATTTTGGAACATGAAGATGTAATGAAACAGCTTCAGAGCAGTTATGTGCAGGCTGGCACAAATATTTTGTACGCACCGACGTTTACAGGAAACCGTATCAAACTGGCCGAATACGGTCTGGAAAACCAGCTGGCGGATATAAATACGCGTCTGGTGCGTCTGTCTAAAGAAGCAGCCGGGGGTAAAGCGCTGGTAGCCGGCGACCTGACTATGACCGGGCAGCAGCTGTATCCGCTTGGGGAACTGCAGTTTGAAGAACTTGTGGATATTTATAAGGAACAGGTAAAGGTACTATACGAAGCCGGTGTAGATTTATTTGTGGCAGAAACAATGATGAGCCTTCAGGAAACAAGGGCAGCGGTCATTGCAGTAAAAGAAACATGCGAACTTCCAGTGATGGCAAGCCTGACATTTGAGGCAGACGGCAGGACGCTGTTTGGTACAGACCCACAGACGGCAGTTGTCGTGCTGCAGAGCCTTGGCGCGGATGCAGTGGGATTAAACTGTTCTACCGGGCCTGAAGAAATGGCGGAAATTGTGGAAAAAATGTATGCTTATGCAAATATTCCGATTCTGGCAAAACCGAATGCAGGGCTTCCGGAGCTGGAAGAGGGAAAGACGGTTTACCGGACAAGCCCAAAGGATTTTGCCCGTGCCGGGAAAAAGCTGGCAGAATGCGGGGCAGCAATATTAGGAGGATGCTGCGGTACATCGCCAGAGCATATCAAAGCGCTTGCACAGGCTGTCCGGGATGTGCAGCGTCTGCCAGTGCGTAAGGAATTAAGGCGTGTGCTTGCTTCTGAGCGAAGGACTGTAGAAATCATGATGGAAGGCAGTTTTCTGGCAGTCGGTGAGCGTATTAATCCAACAGGAAAGAAAAAGCTGCAGGCACAGCTGAAAGAAGGCAGCCTGGAACTGGTGCGTTCTATGGCAAGAGAACAGGAAGAAAACGGGGCTTCAATTCTGGACATCAATATGGGAATGAACGGCATTGATGAAAAGCAGATGATGCTGGAGGCAGTCAGCGAAGTGACGAGTGTGACAGACTGTCCGCTCTGCATTGACTCAAGCTATATCGAAGTCATAGAGGCAGCACTTCGGATTTATCCGGGCCGGGCACTGATTAATTCCATTTCTCTGGAAAAGGAAAAATTTGAACGCCTTTTGCCGGTTGCGAAAAAATACGGCGCGATGTTTATCCTGCTGCCGCTGTCCGATCAGGGCCTTCCAAAAACTCCAGAGGAGAAACGGGATATTGTGCACACGATTCTGGATGAAGCACTGCGGCAGGGATTTGCAAAAGAAGATATTATTGTGGACGGATTAACGGCGACGGTCGGTGCGAATCCGGATGCTGCTCTGGAATGTTTTGACACGATAAAATACTGCCGCTATGAACTGGGACTTGCGACAATATGCGGGCTTTCTAATATTTCCTTCGGCCTTCCGGAACGGTCGTTTGTCAATGCGGCTTTTCTTACAATGGCAATTGCAAACGGACTTACGATGGCGATTGTCAATCCGTCCCAGGACCTGCTTATGAATGTGGCGGCGGCAGCGGACATGCTGCTGCATAAAACAGGCAGTGATATGCGTTATATCAGCCGTATTCAGTCATACAGGCAGAATCAGGAAAAGCTGGAACAGGACCAGCAGCGCAGATATGCTTTGCAGGCAGCAGAAAGTGCGCGCAGCATGCAAAATGGCACGGCAGGAAACGGCAGCGGACAGAGCATATCAGCTGGCAGCATGCAGGACGGCAATGGACAGAGCATATCAGCTGGCAGTATGCAGGACGGCAGCGGACAGCGTATATCAGGCAGCAGCATGCAGGGATCAGGAAACGGCAGCGGATCAGAATACGGCCAGTCTGCAGAAGGTTTCGATACCAGTGCGGCTGTCAGAGGCAGCTGTGTTTATCAGGCAGTGCTTCAGGGAGAGAAAAACAGTATTATCAAATATGTCAAAGAAGAACTCGCCTGTGATATCCGGCCGGAACAGGTGATAGACCGTTATCTGATACCTGCGATTAATGAAGTGGGTGAGCTGTTCAACCAGCAGAAATATTTTCTGCCACAGCTGATTGCCAGTGCAAACGCCATGAAGACAGCGATTGAATATCTGGAACCCCGGATTAACCGCCAGGGGGGAGAGGCAGAGACAGCGACGCTTGTTCTTGCGACGGTAGAAGGCGATATTCATGATATTGGCAAAAACCTCGTTGTGCTTATGCTGCGCAATTATGGCTATCATGTCATCGACCTTGGCAAAGATGTTTCGGCGGAAACGATTGTATCGTCGGCCGTCAGAGAACATGCGGCAGTCATCGGACTGTCTGCTTTGATGACGACGACGATGATGCGGATGAAGGAAGTGGTAGAGCTGGCAAAAGAGAAAGGATACACGGGGAAGATTATGATCGGCGGCGCAGCAATTACGCCGGGATTTGCTGAAGAAATCGGTGCAGACGGCTATTCCAAAGATGCGGCTGAATGTGTGAAACTGGTGGAAAGGCTGCTGGCAGAATAAACAGAAACGGTATATCCAGTATCCGGATGATATGCAAAAGAAAGGAATATAATCCTGATACTGGATAAAACAGCTGCTAAAATGTCAATATTGACTTAAAAAAGGTCAATGAACTGCCTGTTATTTTAGATGATTATACAGTATTATAGTCATTGTCAGCAAGAGATGACAAAACAGATAACAGCAATACAGCATCTTCTGTAAACCATGAGATGTACCTTAGACACGGGATGCCCTGTGGAGCTGTAAGGGCTGCTGTTATCAATATACTACTAAATTTGAAATAAAAAAGGAGATTTTAATTATGACAGCACTGACAATGACAAATAAAGCAGCAGAGAATGGAATTCGTACAGGAAGATTAAACCTGAGAGAAAGATTTACAAGGTATATGGAAAAGAACGGTTTTCAGATTGCATGCGGATTACTGGCATTAAACGGAAATTTTAATGCATACAGATTCTATATGGATCAGACAAGCGAAAGATAACAGGCGTCTGGCATGGAAGAACAAACAGATCACAGAATACGCCGGCGGTAACAGGGTACTTTCTATAAATCATATGGAAAGTACCCTGTTTTGCATGTTAAAAATCAGTTTATTACGGATATTCAGTTTTTTTGTGAATTTTTTTCTGCAAGCCTGAGCGCAGAAATCACTGGTACAATCAGAATACCGCAAAAGAAATTGCTGATACCATGCATGAAATCCCAGGGAAGCCCTGCAATAATCCATGCAGCCATGCCCTGCAGGCTCAGGCCGGTCAAAAGAGCCTGAACCGGGGCATACAGTGTGCCGAACGCAAATCCATGTATAGCACATACAGACATATAGACCAGCGGAGCCATCCGTGCGGGCAGTTTCCGGGGCAGAAGCATCGCCATTCCCCATAAAACCGTCCATATATATAAGTAGGGAATCCACCAGGCGGAAAATCCGCTGAATATTCCGTTTAGCAGTACATATGTGTAAATCGGATATAATGCTTTTTTTCTGTAAACAACAGTAAAAGAAATCGTAAATACGCCAAGCAGATGAATATTTGGCGCAAACTCCATAATGACTTTGGAAGCGTACATGACAGAGCCGAGCATTGCAAATATAGCGATTTCCCTTATGTTAAGTTTCATGCTTTTTCAGCCTTAAATGAATAGACACTGCCTTCCTGGATGGAAACAGAGTCAACGCCGCTTTGAGCATATTCGTCATCGATATAGAAAGCCCAGTACAGACCGTCTTTGTCGTAATCTGCCGTAATGCCGTTTACTGTCGTCACATAAAGTCCGTACTGTCCTTCTTCGCCTTCAATCAGACCAAGATCTGACAGCGCCTCGCCTACAGTTTCTTTATCTGTATGGATTTCAAATTTTGTTTCGCTGTTATCCGGGGCGGTTACAGTGAACATAAACTGTGTGCTGCCTTCACCAAGAACTTTGACATCATCCCCGGAGGCATTTTTATCAGAGGATGCATCATCCGTCTGAGAGCCGTTTTTATCAGATGCAGATCCGCCATCCGCAGATTCGTTTTCGCCGGATGTATTTGTATGATTCTGGGAACTGCTTTCATCAGAATCAGAAACAGAAGTATCTGTCTGAGAGTCATTTTTACCAGAGGCATCCGCATCACCTGCATCTTCGTCAGAGACGGAAGTATCAGCCAGTGTGCTGTCTCCTGTCTGTGTGGTCTTTGTTCCTGCATCGTCTTTAGATGATGCAGCATTGTCTGATCTGCCATTACAGCCTGCTGTAGTAAACGCCATAGCCACAATCAGCGCAGTACAAAGGATAAATGACGATAATTTTTTTGTGAAATTCATTTTCATTGTCTGGTCTCCTTTTTTATTTTTTTGTATTTTAGTTCCTCCCAAACTGGCGGCCGCAGTAACAAAGAGGATACGGACTGTCCGGATCTTCCGGCTTGGCATTTGCCGTACGGCCTTCTCAGACATTCGTCCAATGGCTTTTTCCGGATTGTGGCATCCGGTAAGTCCGGCGGCTGTTACGATGCCTTACGGCGACGGGCTCGCACAGGTTCTGCACCTGTTTCCCCAGGCAGTCCGGTATTTATCATAATATGAAACAGGTTATGTGTCAATTGCTGTAAATTTTATTTGTCTGTGAACCTGCTTCTGGAGCCTGTCAGTAAATGTTCTGCGTTTAAAGCTGTGTCAGAATTTTTGGAAAAGCCTTTTTATGAGCTTTATGAAGTTTATCGTGTGCTGGTCCGTGAACGCTGCGAGTCATACGGCAAAATATAGACACAAATATGGTGCAAAAAAATGTTGCAATATATCAGCCAGTGTGTTAATATATTTTTCATAGGCAGTAAAGACAAGCCGCTGTGGCGGAATTGGCAGACGCATACGACTCAAAATCGTACGGGAAACCATATGGGTTCAAGTCCCATCAGCGGCATTTTTTATGGCTGTTTCAAATCAGGGCAGTGTGGTTTGAAATGCTGTAAAATCAGCAGATTTGTTTTTTTAGAATTACTTGCTGCAGTTATAATTATTTACAGAATTTATTATTTTTGTCATAGCTAAGTTATTTACAGAATTTATTTTATCATTATTTTCATCGAATTTGTTATAAATCCTAATGAAAAAGAGCGTCCTTAAATTTCTTTCATGTTTTTTCTATCCATCTTTATTTTTATCCTGCATGGCATACCGCTAAATTCCTTTCGTTATATTATCATTTTCCAGCCTCTGAAACGCAGAGTGTTTTTGTCAGGAATAGGTGCTGTATTTTTTTATATGGAGAAGAGTCCAAGCCTGTGCAGCGGAAAGTGAGGAATTTCGTTTCGCTTTTCTATTCTGAACGGAAAGTCTTTTATGCAGTCAGGATATTCTTTGTACATAACTCTGAATCGATAGATAGAATCCCGCAAAAATACGGAAATGAATATTGCAGACCAGGGATGCATATATACGGATTACAGCTGCAAATATTGACGCGGCTTAACCGTCATGATATATTATTTAAAGGATCTGCCAGGAAAATACATAGAAAGGAAAGGGCTGCCAGTTCAGCTTTTACAGATCATATATGGATAAATACGGTATATTAAAGAAATATTTCGGTTATTCTGAATTCCGGGAAGGACAGGAACTGCTGATTGACAGTATATTAAGCGGCAGGGATGTGCTGGGAATTATGCCGACCGGAGCTGGCAAATCTCTCTGTTATCAGGTGCCGGCGCTTCTTCTGCCTGGAATTACACTTATTATTTCTCCGCTGATTTCTCTGATGAAGGATCAGGTACAGGCATTAAATCAGGCTGGCATTCACGCTGCCTATATCAATAGTTCTCTGAGCGAATCGCAGATTTCCAAAGCGTTGCGGCTGGCGGCTGCGGGACAGTACAAAATGATTTATGCAGCACCGGAAAGGCTGGAAACCTATGAATTTTTACAGTTTGCACTGCAGGCAGAGATTTCCATGCTGACTGTGGATGAGGCGCACTGTATTTCCCAGTGGGGACAGGATTTCCGGCCGAGCTATTTAAAAATCGTCCGCTTTATCAGGCAGCTGCCGGTGCGTCCGGTTTTAAGTGCGTTTACAGCGACAGCGACGGAAAAAGTCAAAGAGGATATTTCCTGTGTACTCGGACTTGACAGGCCGCAGATTCTTGTGACAGGGTTTGACCGCAAAAATCTGTATTTTGCAGTAGAAACGCCCCGTAAAAAAGATGATTATGTCCTTTCTTATATAAAAGAGCACCGTGAAGAAAGCGGAATTATTTACTGTGCTACAAGAAAAAATGTGGATACGCTTTATGAAAAACTGATATCGGAAGGGATTGCGGCGGCAAAGTATCATGCCGGCCTGAGTGCAGATGAAAGAAAGCAGAACCAGGAAGATTTTATTTATGATAAAAGTCCGGTCATGGCTGCGACAAATGCATTCGGCATGGGCATTGATAAATCGAATGTCCGTTATGTAATCCATTATAATATGCCTCAGAGTATAGAAAATTATTACCAGGAGGCAGGAAGAGCCGGACGCGACGGCGAACGTGCAGAATGCATTCTTTTGTATTCTGCACAGGATGTGGTGGTTAACCGTTTCCTATTGGAAAATAAGGAGCCGGGTGCAGAGCAGACACAGGAAGAAATGGACGCGGTAAGGGAAATGGACGGGCAGAGACTTCGTGCTATGACGTATTACTGTATGACGTCCGGGTGTCTGCGGGAGTACATTCTGCGCTATTTTGGCGAACGGGGGCCGGACCGCTGTGAGAACTGTTTAAACTGTGCCAGAGAGTATGAACAGACGGATATCACCGAAACAGCGGCAAAGATTATTTCAGGCATTCTGGAAGTCCGCCAGCGGTATGGAATTAACGTCATTGCGGGAATGCTGGCAGGGGAAAACCGCGCAAAACTGCGGGAGTACGGGGTATTTGATTATGAGTCTTACGGCAGACTGAAAGACATGCGGGAAATTGAGATTAAAATGATAATCACCCAGATGCTGACACAGGGCCTGCTTGCTGTGACTAATGATAAATATGCTCTTTTAAAAGTACCGCCAGCCGCATATGAAGTACTGCGTGAGGAACGGCGTGTTATTTATAAAAAGCCAAAGGAAGATTTATCAAAAACAGACGGCAGGACTTCTTCCGGCAGCAGGGTGCGTAAATCGGATATTTTAAATTCCAAAGGGCTGGAACTGTTTGAGCGGCTCCGTGCGCTTCGGACAGAAATTGCAAGAGAAGAAAGCATACCGCCGTATCTTATTTTTTCGGATAAGGTACTTGTAGATATGTGTGTCAAAGCTCCGTTAAACAAAGGTGAGATGATGAAAGTCTCGGGAGTCGGAGAATATAAATACGAGCGGTATGGCGGGCGTTTTTTAAAGGTGCTGGCGGAATTTAACAATGGCGTACGTGAGAAATTTTATTTTGGCGATACCGGGGAGCCTGTATCTGCGTTTTCAGGATATGGCGCAGGTGCACCGAAAGTTAAGAAAAAGGATTTTATGCTGACGGACACACAGGCAGCTGCGTTTCCTTACCAGGACCAGTATCTGGCAGCGGAAATTGCAGAAAAACTGAATGAACTGCGGGATGCCCGGACAGTGAAAAAGACTTCCGGTGCTGAAATTTTTCGCAGAATGCAGGCGGCTGAATATGCGGGTGAGGAAAAGAAGAATGGCAGATGGAAAAGATACATTTCGGAAAAAGGAAAAAAAGCCGGGCTGTTTATCGGCATGCGCATGAGCCGCACAGGGACAGAGTATGAGGATATTTACTATAATAAAAAGGCACAGAGTATGATCGTGGAAATGTTTACAGAGGAGCATGTACAGAGTAACCGGAAAAGTTTCTGATATACGATGCATATGAAAGGAAGTGAGACGCCAGGATAGAACCTGTCTGGCATAAATTATGGGAATTTATCTGAATCCAGGTAACGACGGCTTTCAGGAAGCAGTTCGTTCCAGTATATATGTAGACAAAACAGAATTAATCGCATGTACGAATAAGCTTATCTGCACAAAACAAAAATACGTGTGTGTCAGCCGGCCGAGACGTTTTGGAAAATCTATGACCCTTGAAATGCTGGCTGCTTATTACAGCTGCGGATGCGATTCCAGGGCACTGTTTGCAAAACGCAAAATTGAAACAGCAGATTCATTTCTGGAACACCTGAATCAGTACGATACTATTTTTTTGAATATCCAGCAGTTTTTGCTGGAAACTAAAAACCAGCCGCTGACAGAATATCTGGAACAGGAAGTGATGGAAGAACTGCTGGAAACATATGGAACATATTTAAAACGGCAGGATATCGGACTGGCGGCCGCACTGCGGAAAATATTTATAAAAACTAATAAAAAGTTTATTTTTCTGATAGATGAATGGGACTGTGTAATGCGGGAAAGGCCCGACTGTGAAAAACTGCAGAAAGAGTACCTTGATTTTCTAAGAAATCTTTTAAAAGACCAGCCTTATGCCGCTCTTGTTTACATGACAGGGATTCTGCCTGTAAAGAAATATGGTGAACATTCCGCTTTAAATATGTTTTGGGAATATTCCATGACAGACCAGTATATGTTTGAAGCATATACCGGTTTTACAGAAGAAGAGGTTCAGGAACTGTGTGCCCGGTCTGGCATGGACTTTGATGAAACCGGCAGCTGGTATGATGGATATATGTTCAGGAACTGGAAACATATTTACAATCCAAAATCTGTAGCTGCAGCAATGGTCTGCCATAATTTTTCCAATTACTGGACTTCTACTGAAGTATATGATGCGCTGAAAATTTATATCGATATGGATTTTGACGGGCTTCGTACAGATATTGTGCAGATGCTTGGAGGAGGACGGACCAAAATTAATACACGCAGTTTCCGCAATGATCTGTGTAACCTTTGTACAAAAGACGATGTGCTGACGCTGCTGGTTCATTTGGGATATCTTGGATATGACCCTGAAACAGAACAGGCCTTTATTCCAAACAAAGAAATTATGATGGAATTTGAAAATGCCATGAGCACAGGCGGCTGGGCAGAGATTATGCGTATCTTAAAAGCATCTGATCAGCTGCTCGAATATACCCTGCTGTGCAGTGAGGAAAATGTAGCCAGAGGGCTTGATGAAGCACATATGGAAGTTTCCTCTATACTGGCTTACAATGATGAAAATTCACTTGGATGCGCAATCGGTCTGGCTTATTACAGTGCCAGAAAAGACTACCGGCTTATCCGGGAGTTTCCTGCCGGACACGGATTTGCTGACATTGTATTTCTTCCACTGCCGCATACAGATAAACCAGCCCTTATTGTGGAACTCAAATATAATAAAACGGCTCAGGCAGCTATAGATCAGATAAAAAACAGACATTACACACAGGCGCTCAAAGGCTATACCGGCGATATACTGCTTGTCGGTATAAATTATGATAAAAGCCTTCCAGATAAGCCGCACAGCTGTATGATTGAAAAAATTTCTTTATAAAACCGTTTAGATAATGGAATCCAGGAGTGATATTAAAATGTGTAAAAAAGACATCGTTCCTTTCCTGGTAAAGGCACGGAGTTTTGAATGGATCAGCGGACAGAAAGACGATCCAAAAGATTTGTGTTCTCATGGGGAAGTGACTCTGCAAGCCGGCTCAGAGAGGATAACCTGTTACTGCTGCACCAGTGCGGCAGCCCTTCGTATGCTGCGGACTTTAACGGAAGACCGCAGCGTTGAAGATGGAATGTTTGGCGAACAGATGCTTCCCTGCTGTGGTTTTAATATGTATGCTGATGAAACATTAGAAAATGTAACCATCAGCGGCTGTGACACCGGCATCGATTATTCTGTCCGCCATCAGGGAAATACGGTCATTCTGACATTTGAAAACGGACATGAATTTCCTGTCAGCATAGAACACTATTCACGTGAGGTGCTTCATTTTGCCCGTCAGATTGAAGATTTTTACAGAAGCTGTTCTGCCAAAGAACTGCCGGAAGATGAATGCGGACGCAATGGATATACTGCGTTTTGGAATGAGTGGCATAGACGTATGCGGTTATGCTGTGAGATCTTTGAATAACCGGACGCCGGAAGCTGGAAGGAGCCGGAATTTAGTTAGAAGGACGTAAATATACCGTCTGCCAGCCTTGTCTGGAAGCAGAATACTTAGGATTTCCAGCTGTTCTCAGAGTCACATCATAAGAAGCAGCTTCATCATCCGGCGTTCAGACAGCCTATAGTTATGATGAAGGCTGGACTGCATAAAATGTATTGATTTCATTTCCCTTTGAATTGACATTATGGATGTAATTCATATATAATAAGGACAGTCTGCCATGTATGGCAGAAATGATAGGAAAGAGGGAGAAAGAAGCAATGATAAGAGTAAAAAATGCAGTCTTATGTATCCTGCTGTCCTGGTCTTTTATGTTTGGAAATGTTATGGATGGGACAGTAAGCCTGCAGGCGGAAACGACCGTATTAGTGACGCGTACAGGAAGCAGGTATCATGCAGCAAAGTGTGGAAATGGGACATATTATAAGGATACGGAATCAGCGGCAAGGGCAAGGGGACTGACGCCGTGTCAGAAATGTTTTGGAAGCGGTTACAGAAGTACCGGCACATCAGGCAGCACGTCCGCAGGGAGTGCGGCAGCTTCGTCAGGAACGCAGAATAAAAAACCGATTGCTATCAGTGAAGATTCCATGCTGATGCTCAAAGGGGATCACAGGAAGTTATCGGTGAAAAATACTTCCGGTACAGTTACCTGGTCAAGCAGCAATAAATCCACAGTATCCGTATCGAATGGAACGGTTACAGCGAAGAAGAAAGGCAGGGCAGTGATTACGGTTTCGGCAGACGGTCAGAAAAAATCCTGTAAAGTGACAGTGGAAGACCCGCAGATTTCGAAGACCCGTCTGAATATGAAAATCGAAGAACAAATGCAGCTGAAAATCAAAGGCTGTAATCATGAGGCTGTATGGAAAAGCAGCAGTGAGGATACAGTATATGCCGGTGAACGCGGGATTGTCACTGCAGTGGCGCCTGGGACAGCTGTTATTACAGCAAGCGTGCATGGCAGAAAATATACATGTAAAGTAACATCTGAGCTGCCCGAAATCCATAAGCTGCAGGTACTAAATCCGTCAGATTCCATAAACAGAAATTCGGTTCTGGAATTGGAATTCATTACCGATAACGATAGTGTTTTTGACTATGAAGATATAGCCGCAGTCTCATCGGATGATACCACTGTATCGGTATCTTCAGCTGCAGGTAACCGGATACTGCTGCAGGCGCATGATAGAGCGGGTACAGCTGAGATTACAGCATCGATTGGAGGAGCTGAGATATCTTTTACAGTAACGGTATCTGATGAGCCGCTGGAAGATGATGAGAGCAGTATGGGTTAAATATTCTTTCTGCCTTTTGCATAACATAGGATGCCGGAATGTGCATCTGTCATGCAGCGGCATCCCTGCTGTTTTTGTGGCTGGAAATTTTACGCAAGGCAGGACCGGCGTTAAAATGAGCCTGGATAGAAAAGATAACGGCCAGCTTTACTGCGGGAAAAAGGCAGATATGGATCTGAATTCCCGCAGTTTTGCGATAACCAGAATGTTTCAGGGGCAGCTGGGACAAGACAGGAAAGACAGTTCTGTAGTATCAGCTTTTGCTCTGATGCAGGGGAGCTGACGGTTTTTATTCACGGCGGTCTGATCTGATAAATGGCTTCTCAATGCTGGTTTCCGTTAAAAGTCCGTATTTTTTCGGATGCCGGTACGCATTACCGTGTACTTCTGTTTTACGGTAACGGCGAAGCTGGTCTAAATCGAGTTCCGCAGCAAATATCCCTTCACTGCTGTCTGCCTGTAAAATGCAGGTGTCCCGCGAGTGTTCCAGTCCGGGAAGGTAAGCGGCTCCGTCAAAAACACTGGAATTTCCATTGCAGTCCGGCACAGTATCGGGATAATTACAGGTTGCAATTGCAGTCATATTTTCATAAGCCCTGGCACGCAGCTGCGAAAGCCGGTTGATTTCCATCGGGCATGCATTCGGAACAAGGATCAGTTCAGCGCCTTTGAGCATTAAGATTCTTGCACTTTCAGGGAATTCTCTGTCGTAACAGATCATAGCTCCGGTCTTGACATTTCCGCATGCTGTATTGAGATCTGTAACATAAAAATCTTCACCAGGTGTCAGATTTTGCTCTACATCAAAATCACATGTATGTACCTTAGCATAAACAAATTTCCGTTCTCCAAAACGGTCAAAAAGAGCAAAAGAATTGCGGGGAGCGTTTTTGTATTTTTCAAGAAACGTGATGCCGACTGCCATTTGAAGTTCTTTTGCAGCTCTGGCGAAAGCATTGATAAAATCGCCGTCAGCAGGAACCGCTTCTAATTTCCATTCATCAAAGGGACGGTTATAGATACGGTATCCATTGTTCCACATCTCAGGAAACAGTGCGATATCAGCGCCCATTTCTCTGGCTTTTTTACAAGCCTGGATACCTTTTTCAAGATTTTCTTCCTGTGTCTGACAGGGGGCAGTTTGTAATAAAGCTATTTTTAAAAGATTCATTTCAGAGTCCTCCATTTCCAGTATCGTGATGAGTTTTCAAATGCTAATATAGGCAGATACATTAAATAAAAGGATACCATTTGTGTATACGATATGCAATAGTGCGTTATATTCTGTATACAGCGGCTTTTCGAGTCGATGTATCGTAGAAGTCAAACGAGGAGGAGCGTGCTGGGCGGTACATTCAAATAATGAAATCAGGGCATAGTAATATTAGTAAAGGAAAATAACAATCGAAGTATGCTTTCTGGGTTTATTTTTATCTGCAATATGGATATAATAAATTTAGGGTGGCAGTTGTATTTGACTGCAGTTGGAAGGAATAAGGAGAATATATATGAGGTTAACGAGAAAACAAATGGAAAAAAAATCCGAATCAGTGGTTAGGACTGAAAAATGTAATATATAAGGATGATGATGGTGTTACAATGGAATCAGCAGAAATTGTATATACAGATAAATCAAAGGAAGAACTGCTGAAAATGCAGATTTCAGGTGTTGATGGAATTATAGGGTGGTATACAACAGAAGAAGGAATGATGCTTGGAATGGCAGGTGTGATATAATGCAGATTATGTTAAATCTGGACAGTGAAGCAGGAAGGCCGGTTGTGCAGATCAGCTGGTTTCAAGGATGCCGCGCAATGTTAGACACAGGAGCACTGTTTCCTATATGGGCTGCCAGTGATGAACTGCTGATAGAACTGGGAGCAAAGTTAATAAAAAAGAGCCAGACGAGGAAGAACGTGCTGAGCGAAACATTGAAAACTCAGGAAAATAGGGCATTCCGCTGTTTGGTAAAACAATGTATAATTACAATTTAAAGAAGGATGTGTTAAAAAAGGAAAAATGAGCAATACAGATAGAAAAAAGATAATGGCGGGTTACCTGGACTTAGAGCGTAGGGCATTTATCTTGTAAAAACAAGGGGTTTATGGTAGTATGAAAGCACATAAGCGAAAGAAAAGGCAGGTGGGGATATTGACAGCATCAGAACAGCAGCATCAGGAAGATTTGCAGCGTCTGCGGGATTTACGCCCTATTGACGATGATTTTATGCGTTGTCTTTTCAAAGATAACATTCCGCTGGCAGAACTGGTGTTACGCGTAAAAAGCATTTTGAAGACGGGGAACATATTCTTTATGTAAATGGGGAATACCGGGGAGAATCCAGAATCGGAAAACTGATGCATGATTTTAACTGTACCGGGGCAGACGATATGCATTTTGAATTAATGGCAGACCGCACACGGTATCTGAAAGAAAATCCGAAGGGAGTGAGTGAAATGTGCCGCATCATGGAGGATATGAGAAATGAATCTATACAGGAGGAAAAAAGGATGACAGTCAAGCGGATGCTGTCAGACGGAATATTGACGCTTGAAAAGATTGCAGAGTATTCGGGACTTTCTATTGATGAAGTGAAAAAATTGAAAACGGAATAAACTGTATAAGCAAAAACGAAGGTCAGAAATCTTTAAACAGGTTTCTGGCCTATTTTATTATAATTGCCTTTTTGCCAAACGGTATGAAGTGTATTTTCTTTATGTATCGGTCAAAATGATGCATTGCCAGCCGGGCAGTGGCTAGAGACTGGAAATCTGCAGCCGGAGGAGAAATCAAATGATGCACTGCCAGCCGGAGAGTGGCCACGTCAGGGAAGCAACCGCTGGACAAAAAACAAATAAATTCTTGACAGCCAGGGAGTGGCCAGAGACTGGAAACTTTCAGCCGGAGAAGAAATCAAATGATGCATTGCCAGTCGGGCAGTGGCCAGAGACTGGAAACCGGAGGAGAAATCAAATGATGCACTGCCAGCCAGAGAGTGGCCACGTCAGGGAAACAATCACTAACAGACAAAACAAATGAGCCCTTGTCACAGAGATTGGCCAGAGATTGGAAACTTTCAGCTAGACAAGAAATCAAACGAGGCCTGTCCGGGCAGCGGTCACGTCTGGCAGGCATCAGCCGGAATGACACATGAATTCAGCCATTGCCAGCCGTGCGGAGACACTTGTTCCTTTTTCTGTGACTCCGGAGAACAGTTAGAAATTCTTAATTTTCTGCCTCACAACCAGGATTTGGGGCTCACAGAGTGCCTCAGCAGAAACGCGGAAGCCCCAAAAGGTGCCTGCCAGTGCCACTGCATAGAGCCTGCCAGAAACGCCAGGGCATCAGGCACCGGTCCGTCCGCTGCCACAGCCTTAAGCAGAAAATTTAGAATTTCTTACTGTTCGCAGGCGGAACAAAAAAAGGAACAAGTGTCTCCGCCCGGCGTCCGGGTAACCAATCCATCCCTGGAAGCCAGTCCGCAACCCGCCCCGCAGCCAGAATCGCCAGCAATATATATTTTCGTTGCTTTTGCCCTCTGATTGTATTATAATGCACCTGTATCGATTACATGCAAATACATGGAGGATGAATCATGAGTACAGAGTTTAAACCAATCAAGGAAGGCAAAGTACGTCAGGTATATGACATCGGTGACAGCCTGATTATTTCTGTTACAGACCGGATTTCTGCATTTGACAATATTTTACAAAACACCATTCCGTTCAAAGGAGCTGTGCTGACAAAGATGTCCCGTTTCTGGTTTAATTTTACAAGCGGTATTGTTGCCAGCCATATGCTTTCCACAGATGTGGCAGACATGCCGGAATTTTTCCAGACAGAAGAATTCCGGGGCAGGAGCATGAAATGCAAAAAGCTCAAAATGCTTCCGATTGAATGTATCGTGCGTGGCTATATTACAGGAAGCGGATGGGAAAGCTATCAGAAGGACGGGACAGTCTGCGGGATCCGGCTTCCAGAAGGGCTGAAAGAATCGGACAAGCTGCCGGAACCGGTTTATACACCGACAACAAAGGCAGATTTAGGAGATCATGACGAGCATATTACCTTTGAGGACAGTGTGGAAATCCTGGAAAAATTACATCCTGGAAAGGGAGAGGATTATGCAGCAGCAATCCGCGATTATACGGTTTTGCTGTACAAAAAATGTGCAGAGTATGCTTTGAGCAAAAAGATTATTATTGCAGATACAAAATTTGAATTTGGCTTAGATGAAAACGGCCAGGTAGTATTAGGGGATGAAATGCTTACACCGGACAGTTCCAGGTTCTGGCCTCTGGAAGGCTATCAGCCGGGACAGGGACAGCCTTCTTTTGACAAGCAGTTTGTAAGGGACTGGCTGAAACAGAATCCGGAAAACGGCGGTATTCTGCCGGATGAGGTTGTGCAAAAGACAGCTGCAAAATACCGTGAAGCATATGAATTGTTAACAGGAGAAGTATTTACCTCCTGAAAGAATCGAGAGGGATTATGGAATGGGTCAGAATGATATAGCAAAAAAACCTCCATATATGGATAAATTAAACGAAGAATGCGGTGTCATGGGCGTTTATGATTTTGACGGCCATGACGTAGCTTCAGATATATATTACGGACTGTTTGCCCTGCAGCACAGGGGACAGGAGAGCTGTGGTATTGCTGTCAGCGACACGAATGGGCAGCAGAGAAAAGTAGACTCCCATAAAGACATGGGGCTTGTAAACGAGGTATTTAATCCTGAAAATCTCGGGAAATTAAAAGGCAATCTCGGGGTCGGCCATGTCCGCTATTCTACGGCAGGAGCGTCTACAAGAGAAAATGCACAGCCGCTGGTGCTTAATTATGTCAAAGGAACGCTTGGCATGGCCCATAACGGCAATCTGATTAATGCAGCAGAGCTGCGCAGAGAACTGGAATACACCGGCGCGATTTTTCAGACGACGATTGATTCAGAAGTGATTGCTTATCATATTGCAAGGGAGAGGCTGGAGTCTAAAACAGTGGAAGAGGCCGTTTTGCATGCAGCCAGAAAAATAAAGGGCGCTTATGCACTTGTGGTGATGAGCCCGAGAAAGCTGATTGGAGCCAGGGACCCGTTTGGATTCAAACCTCTTTGCATAGGAAAGCGGGACCGTGCTTATTTCCTGGCATCGGAGACCTGTGCGCTGGAAACAATCGGGGCAGAATATATCCGGGATGTGCTCCCGGGAGAAATTGTTACGATTTCACCGGAAGGAGGCATTCAGTCTGATACGACGCTGTGTCTTTCGGAAGAAAAATCTGCCAGGTGTATATTTGAATATATTTATTTTGCAAGGCCGGACAGCCGGATTGACGGGGTAAGCGTCTATAATTCCAGAATCAATGCCGGACGTTTTCTGGCTATGGATTCGCCGGTAGAAGCAGACCTTGTAACAGGTGTGCCGGAATCAGGCAATGCAGCAGCGCTTGGCTATTCGATGCAGTCCGGTATTCCGTATGGGATTGCGTTTATGAAAAACAGTTATGTGGGAAGGACTTTTATCAAACCGAAACAGTCGTTCCGGTCAGACGGCGTGCGTGTAAAACTGAATGCCATTAAAGAAGCAGTAAACGGCAAACGCATTATTATGATTGACGATTCGATTGTAAGGGGGACGACTTCCGGCAGAATTGTAAACATGCTCAAAGAAGCAGGGGCAGCCGAAGTGCATGTCCGGATTAGTTCGCCTCCGTTTTTGTGGCCGTGTTATTTTGGAACGGACATACCGGAACGGGACCAGCTGATTGCTTATCAGAAAACAATAGACGAAATCAGAGATATTCTTGGGGCGGACAGTCTCGGATATCTGAGGGTGGAACGGCTGGAAGAAATGGTGGACGGCCTTGCGATATGTAAGGGATGTTTTACAGGAACTTATCCGATGGAGCCGCCAAAGGAAGACATTCGCGGCGATTATTATGACCGGATAAAATAAGAGGATAAAAAATCCGATGGAGCCGCCAAAGGAAGACATTCACGGCGATTATTATGACCGGATAAAATAAGAGGATAAGAAATCAGGAAAGGGAGGAGCAGACAGATATGGCAGCAGAATCAGACAGATACAGCAGTCCGTTATCTGAACGCTATGCCAGCAGGCAGATGCAGTATATATTTTCCCAGGATAAAAAGTTCCGCACATGGAGAAAACTGTGGATTGCACTGGCAGAAACGGAAAAGGAGTTAGGGTTAAAAGGAGCAGACGGCGAACCGGTCATTACACAGGAAATGATCGACGAGATGAAAGCCCATGCTCAGGATATTAATTACGAGGATGCTATCAGACGGGAAAAAGAAGTACGCCATGATGTAATGAGCCATGTCTATGCGTACGGCCTGCAGTGTCCGAAGGCGGCTGGAATTATTCATCTTGGAGCGACATCCTGTTATGTAGGGGATAATACAGATATTATTCTTATGACGGAAGCACTTCAGCTGGTCCGGACAAAACTTATCAACGTTATTGCAGAACTGGCAAAATTTGCGGACACATATAAAAACCTGCCGACACTCGCATTTACCCATTTTCAGCCGGCACAGCCGACTACGGTGGGCAAACGTGCATCCTTATGGCTGCAGGAATTTTTGATGGATTTAGAAGATACGGATTATGTAATCAGCACCATGAAGCTGCTCGGATCGAAAGGGACGACTGGAACCCAGGCCAGCTTTCAGGAACTGTTTCAGGCAGATCAGGAATTAATTGATAAAATAGATCCGATGATTGCTGAAAAGATGGGATTTGCCAGCTGCTATCCTGTATCCGGCCAGACATATTCCAGAAAAACAGATACAAGAGTGGCAAATGTCTTAGCCGGTATTGCAGCCAGCGCTCACAAAATGTCCAATGATATCCGGCTTCTGCAGCATTTAAAAGAGGTGGAAGAACCGTTTGAAAAAAATCAGATTGGCTCGTCTGCAATGGCCTATAAACGCAACCCGATGCGCAGCGAAAGAATTGCATCCCTGGCCCGCTATGTGATGATTGATGCACTGAATCCGGCAGTCACCTCAGCAGTTCAGTGGTTCGAACGCACGCTGGATGATTCGGCAAACAAGCGTCTTTCGATACCGGAAGGATTTCTGGCGGTGGACGGCATTCTGGATCTGTGCCTGAATGTTGTGGACGGACTGGTCGTTTATGAAAAAGTAATTACAAAACACCTGATGGCGGAACTGCCGTTTATGGCTACCGAAAATATTATGATGGATGCTGTAAAAAAAGGCGGAGACCGCCAGGAACTGCACGAACGTATCCGCCAGCTGTCAATGAAAGCCGGGGAAAATGTGAAAAAGCATGGGCTTGATAACAACCTGTTAGAGCTGATTGCAGCAGATCCGGCATTTCGTCTGACCCTCGATGAGTTAAATGAAGGCATGGACCCTGCAAAATATGTAGGACGTGCACCGCTTCAGGTCGAAAAATTCCTGAAAGAAATCGTATATCCGGTACTTGAAGAAAACAGGGAAGTGCTGGGAATGAAGGCAGAAATCAATGTCTAGCCTTTTGTAAAAATAATCATATGGCCTGCTGTTTCGCGTCTTACGAAGTGTAAGATACATTTCTGGAAATTTGAAGCAGAGCAGCAGGCCATATGGTGTTTTATATGGTCTATGCATAAGATACCGGACGCCAGGCGGAGAAACTCTGACATTCCAGCGTCCAGCGTTCGGATGATTCATATCTTCGCAGAAACCATGTAAATACACAGCATCCGCTCAGGCATTACCGTGCAAGAATCTGAAGAATCTCTCCGACATACATCGTATGATAATCTCCATCTGCATACCACTGCTTTTGAATATCAGGATTAAGAAACTGTTCTGGAAGTATCGGCGTTGCAGACATCTTTTTGCAGCATATAACGAAATTCCCTTCATCGATAAATGGGATTTCTTCATAATAATTAATATGCATTTTAGCGTTTGAAATCT
The DNA here is from genome assembly GCA_910580075.1 of uncultured Eubacterium sp. Taxonomy (GTDB): domain Bacteria; phylum Bacillota; class Clostridia; order Lachnospirales; family Lachnospiraceae; genus Eubacterium_J. The sequence continues at coordinate 49,497 of CAJTVR010000007.1, forward strand.
TATCTTCTCTCCGTCCTGAGACCATGCCGAAATATTTCAGGGCAGATTTGTAGGTGCTGTCAAAAAATGTAAGGGAAAAATGACTGCCTTTATCAATGAGTTCTTTCGTATAACGGCTGTTCCTTACAAAAATAAATGCAGTATTTTTGCCCCATAGTACACCGACGCCTCCCCAGCTGGCTGTCATGGCGTTAACTTTGTTTCCTTCTTTTGCAGTAATCAGCATCCATTCATTTCCAATTTTGGTAAATGGATCAAATTCAATCAGATCAATCGGATAAGGCTGAAATGTATGCATTCTTTATCTACTCCTTTCAAATAAATTAAATATTTCAGTTCCATTATAAACTTTTGCATGGAAAATGACAATATGATGTTTGTCCTTTTTGCCGGCACAGCACATATCCAGATGTATATGTTGGAAAATGCAAACTCGACAGATGCACTATACGGGTGTATAATGAATTATGCAAAGGTACTGTTATCCGCCTGAAGCAGAAGAAGGCTGGGGGAAAGAACTTCCCGTGATAGCAGATACTTTTGCGCTGACAATTACAGAAGATCATGAAACGGGCAGCCGTCCTGATGACGGAAATGAATATCTGGAAGATGCGGACTGCGAGGAAATTAAAAATACTGCAGATGAGTTTGCGGCAGCATACTTTGAGGGAAATAAAGACGTGATTTCAAAACTGCTTGCAGGTACGTACGAAGGTGATATTGAAATATATGAAAGCACCGGATCGGTCAGCGATATAACTCTGAAGGGTCTGTCTGATACTGACGAGAAAATAATCGAAAATAATAGATACGCAGTTTCCCTGCAATTCAGAGACAGTACTTATGAAGATATGTTTTGGTATTTAACGGTCTTATTTGTCAGAGAGGGAGGGAGCTGGAAAGTACAGTCTTATGGAATTGAAGGATAAAGAGGAATGTCCAGGCGGGTCATAGATCAGTCCGCCTGGACTGCTATTATAGTTTCAGCTTTGCAAAAGCGCTTGCGAAAGCGTTGTTTAACGGCTCATCAGCCTCTTTTTTCATTTTGTTCATATATTTTGACACATCTTTTTTCGATACGCCTCCGCCGCTTTCTTTTTTCCGTTTTTCAAACGCAGACAGTTTTTCACGATAGCCGCATATGCATGTAAAACGCTGGTTTTCTCCTTCTCCGGACAGCTCCATTTTTTTGTGGCACTGCGGGCAGCGGGCATTTGTAATACGGGAGAGCGTTTTGCGGTAACCGCATTCTCTGTCCTGGCAGACAAGCATACGGCCGTTTTTATGATTTACTTCTAACATCAGCTTTCCGCATTCCGGACATTTTTTACGGGTCAGGTTGTCGTGGCGGTAAGTCTTTGATGAGGCCTGAATGTCTTTTACAATATCCACGGTATAGGTTCTGATTTCAGCCTCAAAATCTTTTTTGCGGGCTTTTCCTTTTGCAATATCTGCTAACTGCTGTTCCCACTTGGCGGTCAGTTCCGGCGAGGTCAGTCCCTGGGGAGCCAGCTCTAAAACCTGCCGGCCTTTGGAAGTCAGATGGATGTATTTGTCTCTTTTTTCAATCATAAAGCTGTTAAACAGTTTTTCGATGATATCTGCACGGGTGGCAACGGTGCCAAGTCCTCCGGTTTCGCCAAGTGTCTTTTTCAGTGACTGGCTGGAGTTTTCCATATATTTCACGGGATTTTCCATTGCAGCCAGAAGGGCAGCCTCTGTAAAAGGGAGCGGCGGTTTTGTTTTTCCTTCGGTTATTTTTCCGGTTTCAAAGAGGATACGCTGGCCTTTGGTAAATTCCGGCAGGTGATCCTGAAGTTCAGCGCCGGATGCTGCTTCCTGATCCGGGTCATCTGAAGATTCATCAGCGTTTTCATCGGAAAGGATACCGGATTCTTTCTGTATCTGGCGGATTTCCTGCCAGCCGGCCTGGCGGATGATTTTTCCTCTGGCAGTAAACAGTTCGCCTTCGCAGGATACGGTAATTTCGGTCTGTTCGTATTCGCAGGGCGGGAGCAGGACGGCAAGGAAACGGGAAACAGCCAGCTCGTAAATTTTACGTTCGCCGTATTCCAGGTCTCTGAGGTTTACGCCCTGTTCCGTCGGGATAATGGCATGGTGGTCGGATACTTTTTTATCGTCTATAAAGGACTTGTTTCCTTTTATAGGTGTTTTCAGGAGCCTGGCGCACAGAGGGCCATAGCTGCCGCAGCGGCATGCCCGGATGCGTTCCGGCAGCGTTTCGACAATATCCTGGGTCAGATATCTGGAATCAGTCCTTGGATAGGTTACGGCTTTATGGTGTTCATACAGGCGCTGCATATAGTCCAGCGTCTGTTTGGCAGAAAATCCGAACATCCGGTTTGCATCCTGCTGCAGGCTTGTCAGGTCGTAAAGCTGCGGTGCATACGATTTGTGCAGTTTCTTTTTGATATCCTGTACGGCTGCAGTGCTGTTTGTGACTTTTTCCAGCACCTGGCGGATAGTCTGTTCCGAAAAAGTTTGCATGCTGTTATCTTTGGACTTCCAGATCCAGGAAATGCCGTTTCCTCTGATTTTCAGGCTGTAATAAGATTTTGGCTGGAATGCTTTGATCTGGGCTTCGCGTTTTGCAATCATGGCAAGCGTCGGGGTCTGTACTCTGCCGCAGGAAAGCTGTGCATTGTGCTTTACAGTCAGCGCTCTTGTAGCATTCAGCCCGACCAGCCAGTCTGCTTCGGCTCTTGCTGCAGCTGCCTGATATAGTTTTTCATATTCTTTTGCATCCTTTAAATGTTCAAATCCCTGGCGGATCGCGCGGTCTGTTACCGATGAAATCCAAAGGCGTTTCATGGGTTTGCGGACACCGGCTTTTTGAATAATCCAGCGTGCGACGAGTTCTCCTTCGCGTCCGGCGTCGGTTGCGATAATAATCGTGTTTACGTCTTTGCGGTACATCTGGGTTTTTACGGTCTGGTACTGTTTTCCGGTTTTTGGGATGACCTGAATTTCCAGTTTTTCCGGCAGCATGGGCAGGGTTTCCATTTTCCAGGTTTTCCACTGCTCACCATAGCTTTCCGGGTCTGAGAGTTCTACCAGATGGCCGAGTGCCCAGGTTACTACGTAGTCTTTTCCTTCCAGAAAGCCGTTCCCGCCTTTGCTGCAGCCCAGCACTCTGGCGATATCCCTGCCAACGCTGGGTTTTTCTGCGATGACTAATGATTTCATGTATTGTTACCACTCTTTCTTATTCTTTGTCAGAAACTGCCGCAAAACTCCTTTGAGCCAGGCAGTTTCTTATTTTGAAAGCTCATTATATTTGAAAGCTTTAATCGTAAGTATACCATGGGAACGGGAAAAATAGAATAGCGGATTCCGGAGTGTGTTGAAAAATCGAAGCAGATGTATCATATGCCGAAAAGTATAGATTAGCCGGACGCCGGGGGAGAAACCTATAGATTAAGATTAACCGGACGCCAGGCGGAGAAACTTTTTCCTTTTTCTGTTCCGCCTCCGAACAGTAAGAACTTCTAAATTTTCTGCTTCCAGGCTGTGGCGGCGGACGGACCGGTGCCTGATGCCCTGGCGTTATTTCATGCTTTATGCAGTGGCACTGGCAGACACCTTTTGGGGCTTCAGGGTTTTGCATGGCGGCAGACAGTGTGCCCCAAATCCTGGTTATCAGGCAGAAAATTAAGAATTTTTTCAGATGTATTTTCTCTGGCATCCGGTTAACTTATACTGCTGGATATCCGGCCCTCTCGCAGCTGCGTCTACACAGACCGCCTCTTCACCAGATTCGTATGCACCTCCAGTTTCACAGGCACAAACCTTTCTGCATGGAGGATTTCAAAAAGCCGGCGTGCTGCCATTTCCCCCATATAATATTTGGGTACATTGATCGTAGTAAGTCCCGGCTCCACATAAGCACACATCGGGACATTATCAAACCCAATCACTGCAATATCTTCCGGGATGCGGTATCCGGCTTTCTGCAGTGCTTTCACCGCTCCGACCGCAATCAGATCATTGTCCGCAAAATAACAGGACGCCAGCTCTTCCCCGCTTTCCAGTATTTCTGTCATGTCAGCAAATGCACCTTCCACAGACGGTGAAAGCCTGTGCACCACAGACTTCGAACTGGACATGCCATTTGTGCGAACAGCTTTGTAAAATCCGTCTGCACGTTCTTCAAAATTGCTGATTGGATAGGAAGAACGCAGATATCCTGGCTGTGCTTTACAGCGTGAAATTAAATAGTTAACAGCTAAGAAAGCTCCCTGCACATTGTTAATTAAAATGCAGTCTTTTTTCACATCGCTTAAATATACATCCAGCAGCACAAGCGGCATTGCCAGTTTCTGGAATGCTTTAAAATCTGCTCCGGACATTTCTGTTCCAAGCAGAATCAGCCCTGCAGAGTCTGAATACTGAATGTCTTCTACCTGCCTGTCCAGATTTTCGTCGGCATAAAGATAGGTAATGTTTAATTTGTATCCTTTTTCCTTACAGGTGTTTTGAATTCCTTCCGATAATTCGTGAAAAAAAGGAGTGTCTGTAACGACAGCACCGTGTTTGCTGAATAATGCAAATGTGACGGTTCCTCCTGTCTGCGCTTTACTGGAAATTCTTGTAAAATCATATCCGTATTTTTCAGCAGCTTCCAGCACAAGCTGCCTTGTCTTTGTACTGACACCTGCTTTTCCATTTAATGCCAGAGAAACAGCAGATGCCGATAAATTCATCTTTTTTGCCAGTTCTTTCGCTGTAATTCCCATTGACTGCCTCCTGTTTGTGAAATCTGCCAGAGAAATAAAGGCTGATATTATTATAAAATTTTTTATACCTTTCTGCAACTATTTAGTAAATAATTTAGTAAATAATACTAAATAAAATAATGAAATTGAGCTGAGAAGTTCTTATAATACTCTCAGCAAGTGAAAAGCATAGATGAACCAGACGCCAGGCTTTAGAACATGTCTGGAAGCGTATCCAGACATACACGTAATATCACCCGGCTGACTGTGACAGTCACCGCAATCCATGTTGTACCGCCATTCCGGTTAAGATACCGGCATCAGAATATTTAGGAGGAAACATATATGAAGAATATTAAAATCGGTTTCGCACCGACACGCAGAAGTATATTCTCAGCACCAGATGCTGTGAAATATGCTGGCCTGACAAGAAAAAAGTTAGAGGATCTGGGTATAGATTTTGTGGATATCAATGATATTTCCGAAGACGGCCTGCTTCATAATGAACATGACCGCATCAAAATAGCAGAAAAATTTAAGGCTGCCGGAATTGACGGCCTGTTTTTCCCGCACTGCAATTTTGGTACTGAATATGAAGCTGCAAGGCTGGCAAAAGAACTCCAGGTTCCGGTACTGCTCTGGGGTCCAAGGGATGAACGGCCGGATGAAAACGGCATCCGTCTAAGGGACAGCCAGTGCGGACTTTTTGCAACCGGCAAAGTGCTCCGCCGTTTTCAGGTGCCGTTTACCTATCTTTGCAGCTGCCGGCTCGAGGACGCTGAATTTGAACGGGGAATCCGAAATTTCCTTGCGGTATGCAGCGTTGTAAGAGCATTCCGCAGTATAAGAATCCTGCAAATCGGGCCGCGGCCGTTTGATTTCTGGTCTACGATGTGCAATGAAGGCGAACTTTTGGAAAAATTCAATATCCAGCTGGCACCTGTACCTCTTCCGGAATTAACCGCAGAAATGAAAAAAGCAAAAGAAGAAGGCTCACAAGTGGCAGAAGTTATCAGTTACTGCAGGGAACATTTTGAAATCAGAATCAAAGAAGAGGAACTGGAAAATGTAGCTGCCCTTAAAGTCGCAATACGAAAACTGGCAGACCGGTACGGATGCTCTGCAGCTGCCATTCAGTGCTGGAATGCTCTGCAGAGTGAAATCGGAATCATGCCGTGTGCAGCAAATTCACTGTTAAATGAAGAAGGATTTCCGGTTGTATGCGAAACAGATATCCATGGTGCTGTTACAGCCATCATGTGTGAGGCAGCCGGCATGGACGAAGCGAGAACATTTTTTGCAGACTGGACAGTCAGACACCCGGATCATGAAAATGGGGAACTGCTGCAGCACTGCGGGCCATGGCCGATAAGCTGTGCCAGCTGTAAGCCTGTGATTGGCTATCCGCTGGCATTTGACCATCCGGGAGCCGTAGAAGCCGAAGCAAAGCACGGCGAAATGACGCTCTGCCGTTTTGACGGAGACAACGGCGAATATTCCCTGCTGCTTGGAAAAGCAAAAGGCATAGACGGGCCGTACACAAAAGGCACTTATGTATGGGTAGAAGTAGAAAATCTCAAACGTCTGGAAGCAAAGCTGGTAGAAGGCCCGTATATCCATCACTGTGTCGGCATCCATAAAGATGTCACGGCGGTGCTGTATGAAGCATGCAGATATATCGGAATCACACCGGATTTATATGACGATAACGAAGAAGAAATCCGTGCTTATATACGCGGAGAATAAATCTGTGTATCCAGTGAATGAAGCTATGCTCCTGTTCACATATTAAAACAGATTTAAGATCTGTAGCCAGTTAACAATTTCTTATTTACATAAAAAAATAACAACACAATAACTGCAGAAAGAAGGAAAGAAAATGCAAGCGTTAAAAGCGAAATCATTTGAGCTGCGCCAGGCCGTTCTGGATATGATTATGCAGTCCGGCGGCGGACATATCGGAGGAGACTTCAGTGTTATGGAGATTCTCGTTACCTTATACCACTGTCAGATGAATATCAGCCCGCAGAATATGGACGACCCTGAGCGGGATTATTTTGTCATGAGCAAGGGCCACTCTGTGGAAAGCTATTATGCGGTACTGGCAGACAAAGGATTTTTCCCAATGGATCAGGTCATCCGGGAATTTTCCGCTTTCGGTTCCAAATTTATCGGGCATCCGAATAATAAGCTGCCAGGAATCGAAATGAATTCCGGCTCTTTAGGCCACGGCCTTCCGGTCTGTGTCGGTATCGCACTTGCTAACCGTATGAATAAAAGAAACAGCCGTGTATACACCGTAATGGGTGACGGAGAACTGGCAGAAGGCTCTGTATGGGAAGGCTTTATGGCAGGAGGACATTACCGGCTGTCCAATTTATGCGCTGTCATTGACCGAAACGGACTGCAGATTTCCGGACCGACAGAACAGGTAATGAGCCATGAAGACCTGGCTGCCCGGATCAGAAGTTTTAACTGGAATGTGATTTGTGTAAACGGCAATGATATCAGCAGTTTAAACGCAGCTTTTGAAGAAGCAAAGACCGTCACAGACCGGCCATCCTGTATCATTGCCAAAACCGTTAAGGGCTTTGGCGGCGGTGAACTTATGGAAAACAAAGCATCCTGGCATCACCATGTACCGACAGAGGAAGAATACAGCATCATTTCAGCAGAACTTAAAAAGAAACAGGAGGAGGCGCTTTATGAATAACATACCAAACCGCAAAGCAATCTGCGATGTCTTACTGGAACAGGCTAAGACAGATTCCAGAATTGTAGTATTATGCAGCGATTCCAGAGGTTCTGCTTCTATGGCACCGTTTTTTGAAGCTTATCCGGACCAGTCCGTGGAAACAGGCATTGCAGAGCAGAATCTGGTCAGCATTTCTGCCGGCATGGCAAAGTGCGGCATGAAAGCATTCTGTTTTTCTCCGGCAAGTTTTCTTTCCACAAGAAGCTACGAACAGGCAAAAGTGGATGTAGCATATTCGGACACAAATGTAACACTTGTCGGCATCAGCGGCGGCATCAGTTACGGCGAGCTTGGCATGAGTCATCATTCCGCACAGGATATCTCAGCTATGGCGGCCATCCCAAACATGCGTGTCTATCTGCCAGGCGACCGCTTCCAGACAGCCTGTCTGATTAAGGCTCTTCTCTCAGATGAAAAACCGGCCTATGTCCGCGTAGGCCGCAATCCTGTAGAAGATATTTACCAGGAAAACTGCCCGTTTGTATTCAACGAAGCTGTCGTAATTCCAAATGCAGACCCGTCTGCTGCCGTACCTTCCTCAGCCATGGACTGGGATCATCTGCCAGACGGACTGGTAACCCTCATAGCATGCGGCGAAATGGTACATCCTGCTGTTATGGCCGGCAGGCTGTTAGAAGAAAAAGGCATTCATACTATGATCCTGGACATGTACTGCGTCAAGCCGCTTGACGTGAAAGCTGTGCTTGCAGCCGCTGCAAAATCATCCCTGATTGTAACTGCCGAAGAACATGCCCCATTCGGCGGGCTTGGCTCCATGGTCAGCCAGACCGTAGCAGAACACTGCCCGAAAAAAGTAATCAGTCTGGCGCTCCCGGATGCCCCGGTTATCACAGGAAAGTCACAGGCCGTATTTGACCATTATGGATTAAATGCACAGGGAATCGCAAAAACTGTATCCGTTCATCTGATGTAAACGCAGGAATCATGCATGCTAAGAAATCGTCAGGAATCCTGTATGTTCAGGAACTGGCAGCGCTGTTTTACAGATGCTGTCAGTCCTTGTATACAGGGTGCCAGAATCATACCCGTTCACCTCATTTGAAACAAATATCAGAAAAAAATCCCAAGGAGTGGTACACAGGTTATGGACACACAAAAATATATACTGGGAATCGATCAGAGCACACAAGGGACAAAAATGCTGCTGTTTGATAAAAACGGAAAAATCATAACACGCACCGACCGGCCGCACAGGCAGCTTGTAAATAAAGCCGGCTGGGTTTCCCACGATATGGATGAGATTTATAGAAATATTATATCGGAAATAAAAGAACTGACCGAAACCCTGCACATCAGAGGCGGAGAAATTGCTGGTATCGGTATCAGCAATCAGAGGGAAACGACTGCTGCCTGGGATGAAAACGGCAGACCTGTCTGTCCTGCAGTCGTATGGCAGTGCGGCAGAGCGGCATCCATTGCACAGCAGACCGGGGAAAATCCAGATGCAGCCAGACAGATTCAGAGTGTGACAGGGCTGCCGCTGTCTCCATTTTTCCCAGCCTGTAAAATGCGCTGGCTTTTGGATCACGACTGCAAAGATACGGATATCCGTAAGCTGCATCTTGGAACCGTAGACAGCTATCTTGTATACAGACTGACCAGAGGCCGTGTATTCGCCACTGACGCCTCTAACGCATCCAGAACGCAGCTGATGAATCTGGATACAAGGTGCTGGAGTCAGGATCTTTGCGAAATTTTTCATATTCCGCAGTCCGTGCTCCCGGAAATTTTAGACAGTAACGGATATTTTGGAGAGACAGATTTTGACGGCGTACTGGACAAAAAAGTGCCGATCTGTTCCGTAATGGGCGATTCCCACAGTGCATTGTACGGCCAGAAATGCCATCAGGCCGGAGAAATGAAAATTACATACGGCACAGGCTCCTCCATCATGCTCAACACGGGCAGTACAAAAACGCTCAGCAGCCACGGCCTTGCAGCATCACTGGCATGGAGCATCAGCGGCAGGGCAGATTATGTACTCGAAGGAAACATTAATTATACAGGTGCTGTCATCAGCTGGCTCAAAGATGATCTGGGACTGATTTCATCCGCAGGAGAAGTGAACGCACTCTGTGCCGCTGCAAACCCGGAAGATACGACCGTCATTGTCCCGGCATTTACAGGACTCAGCGCACCATACTGGGAAAACCGTGTGCATGCGGGCATTTTCGGCATGAGCCGGACAACCAGAAAGGCCGAGCTTGTAAGAGCAGCCACAGACAGCATCGCCCAGCAGGTTACTGACGTCTTTGAAGCTATGGAGCTGGATTTCGCCAGACCGGTTCAGGAAGTGCGCACAGATGGCGGCCCTGCCAAAAATCCATATCTGATGCAGCTGCAGAGCGACCTGACAGGAACCGCCGTAAATGCCTGCGAAACAGAAGAACTTTCTGCAATCGGAACCGCTTATTTAGCAGGAATTACGGCCGGACTGTACGATGAAAAAAACGTATTTGAAAATCTTGCTTACCACTGTTACAGTCCGGATATGGCGGCTGAGACTAAGAAAAAGAAACGTGATTCGTGGAAAGCGGCTGTCAGCGGTGTAATGCAGTATGCATAGCATCACCGGATAAACTTTCAAAAGTGCATGGCAGATCCAGAGGTGTACCGGGCGTACATTAAGGATATTTGCCATGTGCCGGAAAAGCTGTGTATTTCTGATTTTTTCTCTTTTCTTAAACTTTCCAATTAAACATTCCAAATCAAACCATCTGAAAATGGCTGCCAGGCAGACACGTAAAATATTTCCGATACCAGCCAGGCGGAGAAACTTTTTCCTTTTTCTGTTCGCAGGCGGAACAGAAAAAGGAAAAAGTTTCTCCGCCCGGCGTCCGGTTAATCCATAGGTTCCTCCGCCCGGCATCCGGTTAATCTATAGCTTATCCGGAGCGCCGCTTATGACAGCATAAATAGCAGATTTATTTCACTTCGCCTTCCCGGCAGACTCTCTTACCACCAGCTCTGCCCGCAGCAGAAGCGAGCTGATAAACGTCTGGTTTAAAAGGCTTGCGAGTGCATAATATCCGCATCTTCCGAGTGCATTCCTGTTCTGGCGGATGGTGGTAAGAGGCGGCTGGGTGAATGCGCTGATGGCAGCATCGTCAAATCCGATAATACTGATATCTTCCGGCACTCTGTATCCGCATTCCACACAGTGCAGCATAACAGAATTAGCCAGGTGGTCGTGTTCGCACAGAATAGCCGTAGCCTGGTGCGCAAGCAGTACCGGAAGAAATTTCTGGGTGCATTCCGAAACAAAATAAGAATGTCCGGTCAGTGTTTCGTCTGTATCCAGACCGTGCTGTGCCATGGCATGCAGATATGCCTGATAACGTTCTCTGCTGATAAAGGAATTCATGTCCCCGCCCAGATATCCGATCCGTGTATGTCCGAGCTCTTTCAGATAAGATACAGCCATTTTAAATCCTTCCGTGTTGTTTACCCCGACATAAGAAACAAGGGGGTTGTCCTGGATGTAATTATCATAAAGGACAGCAGGTGTTTTGGATGTCTTAAGGTCTTCCATCCATGGATCTAAAAGGGAAAGCCCGAGAATAAAAGCGCCCTCATAGTGGCTGCTCAGCATAAAAACATCATAAGATATTTCTGCCTGCATTTCTTTTGTAATGGCAACAGCTTCCGTTTGCCAGCCTGCGGGAACTGCCATCTGTTCAAAACCAAGTACCAGGTCGTGTCCGAATCCGGAAGGACTTTTATAATCCATGTTTTCAACCAGGATACAGAGTTTTCTGGGACTGTTTTTTTTGTTTCGGTTTTTTTCGTAACCGATTTCGACTGCGGTTTCCAGAACTTTTTTGCGAAGCGATTCGCTGATGTCATCCGCGTTATTCATTGCCTTAGACACAGTGCTTTTCGCGACTCCCAGCCTGACTGCGATATCATTAATCGTTGGCATAAAAAATCCCTCCTGTATATTATGATTGTTATTATACAGAAGGAAACTGAAAAAAGCAATACTGCACAGAAATTTCAGCGGAAAAACGGAAAATTTAGCAATGTTTCGTGTAAGTGACAGAAGGATATTAAGAAAAAGTGAAATTTTTATGAAAATTCTTATTTACAAACAGAAAAAATGGTGGTATTATAACTTCAACGAAACTAAACGAAACAAATTTTACAAGGAGGACAGAGAAAGCATGAAAAAAGCAATGAAAAAAGTTATGAAAAGACGCCTGGCACTTCTTTTGGCAGTGCTTACAGGAATGCTGGCCCTAAGCGGCTGCGGGCGCTCTGAATCGGGCGGGGGGGGTATGAGCGGATGCGCCTTATGGTGTGGGCTCCTTCCGGCGACCAGTCAAAAGACAAAGGAGAGTGGCTGCAGACGTGCTGCAGGGAATTTGCAAAACAGCATCCGGAATATGATATTGAGTTTGTATACGGCGTAGCGGATGAGGCTACATCAGCTGATTCGGTCGCACAGGATGCAGAAGCGAGCGCGGATGTTTTTATGTATGCCAATGACCATATAACAACACTTAGGAATGCTAAGGCGGCTGCAAAGTTTGGCGGAATTTATGAGGAAGAAATTTTACAGACCAATTCTGAAGCAGTGGCAGATTCGGTGAGCATGGACGGATATGTTTACGGGGTGCCGTTTACGACCAATACATGGTTTATGTACTATGACAAGCGGGTATTCAGCGAAGAAGATGTCAAAAATCTGGACCGGATGTTGGAAAAAGGCGTAGTGTCGTTTCCGTTTACCAATTCCTGGTATCTTCCGGCATTTTATATCGGCAACGGCTGCACGCTGTTTGAAGACGGAACAAAGGAAGAGGCCGGGGTTGATTTCGGAGGAGAGAAGGCTCTGGAAGTAACTAATTACCTGATTGACTTAATGGAAAACCCGAACTTTGTAGTAGACGCCGACGGTTCAGGCATTGCGGGCATGCGTGACGGCAGTGTCAGCGCTATGTTCAGCGGTTCGTGGGAAGCGTCGAACCTGCAGGAGATTCTGGGGGAAAATATGGGTGTGACATCGCTTCCGACATATACGCTTAATGGAGAAGAAAAGCAGATGTATTCCTATGCCGGCTCGAAAGTCATAGGGGTCAATGCAAAATCAAAACATATGGTGGCATCAATCCAGCTGGCAATTTACCTTGGCTCGGCAGAAGCACAGAGACTGCGTTATGAGCTGGAAACAGTTGTGCCATGTAATATCCAGCTGTTAAATGAAGCTGATATTGCTTCGGATGAACTGGTAAATGCCCAGAATGATACGTTCAACAATACATCGATTCTGCAGCCGACGGTCGGAAGGATGTCAAACTGCTGGACTCCGGTGGAAAATATGGGCAAAGGAATCCGGAACAAGACGATTACACATGAAAATGCAGCGGAACAGACCGAGGCAATGAACGATGCCATGAACAGCGACGGCATTTAAAGGAAGGAGGAGATGAATCAATGGAACTGAAAAAAAGAGTGAATGAATTTCCGACTCCTTATACGGCAATGGCAGCCATTAGAGAAGGAGGAATGGAAACCAGACTTTCCATGCTGGTTATGGGGCTGGGCAATATCGTACATAAACAGGCAGTAAAAGGAGCGCTGTTTCTGGCAGCTGAGATTTTATATGCTGTATTTATGATCACGAACGGCTTTCACTGCCTGGCAATGCTCCCTTCTCTGGGAAGTGTGGAACAGGAAGAAGTCTGGAATGAGGCTCTGCAGATTTATGAATACACGCAGGGTGATAATTCCGTGCTGATTCTTTTGTATGGCGTGGCAGAAATTCTGCTCAGCGTGCTGATGTTCTTCCTGTGGCGGGAAACGTTAAAGAGCGCTTATCAGGCGGAATGTCTGGACAGGGAAGGAAAGCATGTAAATACGTTCCGGGAAGATCTAAAAACGTTTCTGCATGAAAATGTCCAGAAACTGCTGATGACTCCTCCGCTCGTGTTTATATTCGGCCTGACAGTTCTGCCGCTTGTGTTTATGATCTGCATGGCTTTTACGAATTACAGCAAAATAGATAATCACCTGGTGCTGTTTGACTGGGTAGGGCTTGAAAATTTCCGTACATTATTTGATTCCAGCAGTATTCTGGGCAGTACGTTCTGGTCGGTGCTGGGCTGGACCGTGATCTGGGCGTTTTTTGCAACATTCAGTAATTATATTTTTGGAATGATACTGGCAATGGTGATCAACCGTCCGGGTACAAAAGGCAAATCATTCTGGAGATTCTGCTTTGTATTATCGTGTGCAGTTCCGTCCTTCGTATCGCTGCTGATTATGCGTACGATGCTGCAGCCGGATGGAGCCGTAAATGTGCTGCTGCGCAGTATGGGCTGGATTGCCTCAGACAGTTCGCTTCCGTTTTTTACAGACCCGCTCTGGTCAAAAGTGACGATTATCGTTATCAATATCTGGGTCGGTGTTCCGTATACACATGCTTCAGTTAATAGGTGTGTTACAGAACATCCCGGGAGAACTGTATGAAGCGGCAAAAATAGACGGTGCGAATACGATACAGATTTTTTCAAAAATCACACTGCCATATATGCTTTATATCACAACACCTTATTTAATTGCAACATTTACAGGAAACGTGAACAACTTTAACATTATTTACCTGCTCTCAGGCGGCGACCCTGTAACAAATCTGGCCTCTACAGCCGGAAGCACAGACCTGCTCGTGACATGGCTATACAAGCTGACCATTGATAAACAGTATTATAATATCGGTGCAGTTATCGGTATCCTGACCTTTATTATTCTGGCAGCTGTATCCCTGCTTGCATACCGCAACAGCAAGTCTTATAAAGAGGAAGGAGGATTTTAAAATGTCAGAATCTAAAATGCAGTCTGCATCGCAGAAAAAATTTATTACCAATACAGTCGTCCATATCATTCTGGCAGTTTTGGCGGTGATCTGGGTATTCCCGATTTTCTGGGTGGTGCTGACCAGCTTCCGGGCAGAAAAGGGTTCCTATGTATCTTCGTTTTTTCCAAAGGGTTACACGCTGGATAACTATATCAAGCTGTTTACTGATACGACAATACTGAACTTTCCGCAAATGTTTTTTAATACGCTGATTATAGCCGTATGTTCCTGTATTTTGTCGACACTGTACATACTGGCAGTCTCTTACTGTCTGTCCAGGCTGAAATTCAGGCTGCGCAAACCGTATATGAATATGGCCATGATTCTGGGACTTTTCCCTTCCTTTATGTCCATGGTTGCTGTATACTTTATTTTAAAAGCACTCGGCCTCTCCGAAGGCGGCCTGATCCGCCTGGCACTGATTCTGTGTTATTCCGGCGGGGCCGGATTGGGATTTCAGATAGCAAAAGGATTTTTTGACACAATTCCCCTGGCAATCGATGAAGCTGCGCTGATTGACGGCTGCACCAGATGGCAGATTTTCTGGAGAATCACACTGCCTTTAAGTAAACCAGTCATTGTCTATACAGTACTGACTGCTTTTATCGGACCGTGGGTAGATTTTATCTTCGCAAAAGTAATCTGCCGCGCCAATGCGGATTATTATACAGTAGCAATCGGGCTGTGGAAAATGCTGGAAAAAGAGTACATTGATAACTGGTATACGAGCTTTGCGGCAGGCGCTGTGCTCATTTCAATTCCGATTGCAATTCTGTTTATGTTCCTGCAGAAGTATTATGTTGATGGAATGTCGGGAGCAGTTAAAGGATAGAAAATTTTAAGATGGAAAAAGGAATGCCTCAGGCACTGGCCGGAGGCGTTCCTTTTTCTGCTAAAGGTGTCCTGGCGCTATATGGAAAGCGTTTAAATGTCAGCCAGTGCCAGCCGGGAAGCCTATGGGATTCCCGAACGCCAGTCAGAGAAATGTTTTCCTGTTTCTGTTCCGCCTTCGAACAGTAAGAAATTCTAAATTTTCTGCTTCAAGGCTGTGGCAGCGGACGGACCGGTGCCTGATGCCCTGGCGCTCTGGCATGCCTTATGTTCCGGCACTGGCAGGCACCTTTTGGGGCTTCCAGGTTTCCGGCAGCAGCAGTCAGTGAGCCCCAAATCCTGGATATCAGGCAGAAAATTAAGAATTTCTAACTGTTCTTCGGAGTCACAGAAACAGGAAAAAGTTTCTCCGTCCCGGCGTCCGGGCAGCCGATACTTTCCGGCAGATCAAATTTATACACACACTCTAAAATAGCCGAAAAAAAGAAGGAAAATTATTTATGAAATTCATATATGGAAAACAAGACTGGTCCACAAGAACCCGCGGCCAGGAAAACAGCTATCTTCTTACAAACGGTCTGGGCGGATTTTCCTCCTGTTCCATGATCGCATCGAATACAAGAGCTGACCACGCCCTCCTTATGGCCTGCATCCAGCCGCCGAACCACCGGTATCTTATGATAAACAGGCTGGAGGAAAGCCTGGAATGGGAGGGGACATTCCTGCATTTATCCAGCCAGGAATATGTACAGAAAGATCAAAACGAGCAGGGATACCGCGTATTGTCCAGCTTCCGGTTTGAAGATTATCCCAGATGGGTCTATCATGCAGGAGGGGCTGAGATTACGAAAGAGGCTGCAATGAAGCAGGATGAGAACACAGTGGCAGTAAAATATGCCGCTGACAACCAGTCAGATCAGGATATGCTGCTGACCGTGACGCCTTATCTGCAGTTTACGCCGAAGGGAACACAGCCGGGGCCGGGGCGGAAATTTGTGCTGGAAGAAAACAGCATTGCTTCCAATGGAATGACAGTACATTTTTATACAAATGGAAACATTGTCCCGTTTGAGCAGGATTTTGTGGAAGGCATGTATTATGCCCAGGATGCGTGTGACGGCAGAATGAGTACCGGAAGCGCATATAAAAATCATAAAATAATAAAAAAAGTACCGGCAAAATCCTGTGTGACGCTTGAAATCGTATACAGCATGTCAAAGATTCAGCAGTCACCGGATGAGATTTTTGAACAGGCAGCTGCTTACCGCAGACAGCTGGCAGATCACAGCGGGCTGAAACAGGAAACGGCGCGGATGCTTGTAAAAAGTGCTGACCAGTTTATTGCCAGACGGTCTTCGACAGGAGGGAAGACGATACTGGCAGGATTTCCGTTTTTTGAGGACTGGGGACGTGATACAATGATAGCGCTTGCAGGCTGCTGTATTTCGTCCGGACAGGAGGATACGGCAAAGAGCATTTTAAGATCCTTTGCGGCATACTGCAAAGACGGCCTGATGCCCAATCTGTTCCCGGAAGGGCATAATGAACCTCAGTATAATACAGCAGATGCAGCGCTTTTGTATATCTATGCAGTTTACCTGTATGTTCAAAAGACAGAAGATACAGCATTTGCAGAAGAAATCTGGCCGGTTATGGAAAACATTGTGTACTGGTACAAAAAGGGGACTGCCCATGGAATATGCATGGATGACGACGCCCTGCTGCTTGCAGGGGAAGGGTTTGACCAGGTGACATGGATGGATGTGCGTATCGGTGATATACTGCCGACGCCGCGTCATGGAAAGCCGGTCGAAATCAACGTGTACTGGTACAATGCCCTCTGCATTATGGATGAATTTGCCAGCCGGCTGAACCGGAATGACGGCAGTTATATGCAGACAGCCCGGACGGCAAAGTCCAGTTTTCAGAAGAAATTTTGGAACGCGCAGAAAGGCTGCCTGTTTGATGTGCTGTCGCAGAAAGATACAGACAGACGGGCAGATGCGCAGATCCGCTGCAATCAGATATGGGCGGTTTCCATGCCGTTTAGCCTGCT
The DNA here is from genome assembly GCA_910580075.1 of uncultured Eubacterium sp. Lineage (GTDB taxonomy): Bacteria > Bacillota > Clostridia > Lachnospirales > Lachnospiraceae > Eubacterium_J. Next base: position 66,752 of record CAJTVR010000007.1, read on the forward strand.
TACAAAAGAACAGGAAAAACAGGTGGTGGATACCGTTTTTGAAAAACTTTATACGCCATATGGTCTGCGGACACTGGAAATGGCAGATGAGCAGTTTCATGGTGTATACGGAGGGGAACAAAAAGAGCGTGACCTGGCATATCACCAGGGAACGGTATGGGTATTTCCTCTGGGAGCATATTATCTTGCATATTTAAAGACAAGAAATTATTCCAGGGAGGCACTTGCGAAAGTAAAAAGCCAGCTCGAAGTGCTGGAAAGTGCAATGCGTGAAGGATGCATCGGCCAGCTGCCGGAAATTTATGACGGGGAAAATCCATCTTTTTCCAGGGGATGTTTTGCCCAGGCATGGAGTGTGGGAGAGATTCTGCGTGTTTATGAGCAGCTGGAACTTACAGGAAGAGGTAAAATCTGACAGGATCAAAGGAGGAGCTTAACATGATAAAAAAATATGTATTTGGCCAGCCGCTGGAAACAGGGGCAGCAGTACTGGAAATTCCAGCCAGTACAGACACATGTTCCCTGATGCGGCTTACACAATCCGAAGAAGGCGTAAGCCTTTTTTACCGGATGGAGAAAGAAGATGTACTGTACGGTCTGGGGGAACAGGTGCGCGGAATCAATAAGCGCGGGTTTTCCTATATCAGTGATGCCACAGACGATCCGATTCATACAGAAGGAAAGCATTCCCTGTATGGAGGACATAATTTTTTGATAATAAGCCGCAGGCACAAGCCGTCTTTTGGCATTTTTATTGACAATCCGGGAAAGACCGTATTTGACGCCGGAGAATCAAAACTGGATGAGCTGCGTATTCAGACAGGATGTGACTGTGTGATTTATACTGTGGAAGGAGAAAGCCTTAAGGAGATTGCAAAACAGTTCCGGGAACTAATCGGACAGAGTTATATTGCTCCTAAATGGGCTTTCGGATACCAGCAGTCGCGCTGGGGATACGAGAGCGCAGATGATGTGCGGGAAGCTGTCAGCGGGCATCATGGACATGGAATTCCGCTGGATGCAGTATACCTGGATATTGACTACATGGAGCGGTACAAGGATTTTACGGTAGATAAAGAAAAATTTCCGGATTTTCCAGAATTTGTAAGCGAAATGAAAGAGCGGGGAGTACATCTGGTACCGATTATTGATGCGGGTGTCAAAATCGAAGAAGGTTACCCGGTCTATGAAGAAGGCGTGCGGGAGAATTATTTTTGTAAAGATGAAAACGGGAATGATTTTGTGGCAGCAGTCTGGCCAGGCAAATCTCTGCTGCCGGATATGCTAAATTCAAAAGCAAGAGAATGGTTTGGCAGCAAATATAAATGGCTGATGGATCAGGGAATAGACGGCTTTTGGAACGATATGAATGAACCTGCGATTTTTTATTCCGAGGTTCATTTAAAAAAGGTCATGGACGAGGTTATTTCCATGAAAGATGAAAATATGGGCCTGCATGAGTTCTTTCATTTAAAAGGGCTGGTAGAAGGACTGTCTAATAATCCCGAAGATTACAGGCGGTTTTACCATAACATGGACGGTGTAAAAATTCGCCATGACAAAGTTCATAACCTCTATGGCTGTTATATGACAAAAGCGGCAGGAGAGGCTTTCGACAAGATCGCGCCGGATAAAAGAACGCTTCTGTTTTCACGTTCTTCTTATATCGGAATGCACCGCTACGGCGGAATCTGGACAGGAGACAATGCATCGTGGTGGAATCATCTGCTTTTAAGCATTCAGCAGATGCCGTCTTTAAATTTATGCGGTATTTTGTATGCAGGCTCCGATATTGGCGGATTTGGCTGTGATGCAACGCAGGATTTACTTATGCGCTGGCTCGAGTTTGGAATATTTACACCTCTGATGCGCAATCATGCGGCTGCCGGAACGAGGCCGCAGGAAGTCTATCAGTTTGAAAATATCCCTGATTTTCGAAATATTATCCGTATCCGGTACGGATTGCTTCCTTATATATATAGCGAATATATGAAAGCAGTATTCGATCATGAGATGTATTTCCGTCCGCTGGCATTTGACTATCCGTTCGATGCACATGCGCCTTATGTGGAAGACCAGCTGCTTGCAGGCGAAAGTATTATGATTGCTCCGGTTTACAGACAGAATGCATCAGGCCGGTATGTCTATCTGCCGGAAGAGATGATGATGGTACGGATGAAATCGTTAGAAGAAAAGCATTGTGAAGTGCTGAAGGCCGGACATCATTATGTAGATATTGCGCTGAATGAAACAGTGTTTTTTGTAAAGAAAAATCATATGCTGCCGCTGGCTGTGCTGGACGACGATATCAGAAATATTTCCGGTATTGATAAAAACCGGTATGAATGGGTTGGATTTGCAGAAGACAAGGCAGAATACGTGCTGTATGATGACGACGGGATGTCAAAGAATTACACGCCGAAGGAGCAGTGGACGAAGGTAACGCGCAGTGTAAATGAGCTGGATGTGACGGTCTAAAAGCAGTACAGCGGAGTAAGCCGGGACTGAAAGAAAGCAGGTGTCAGCAGAGACAGAACAGAAGGAGCCAGGCGAAGCTGGAAGAAGTGGCAGAGACAGAACAGAAGAAATCCAGTCAGGGTAAGCTGAGATAGAAAGAAAGCAGCCAGTAGGCTGAGACGGTTCAGAAGAAGCCAGGCGAAAGCCGGGTGAACTGGAGGTGACAGTTAAAAAAACAGGGTGAAGCTGGCTGGGTATGTGATGAATTTTTTTCTGAGACAAGAGGATACGAAATAATCAGAATGAAAAGTACATAATTTTTTAAGGGAAGGTTCTTCTATGATACAGTACATGAAATCATAGGAGAGCCTTTTCTTATGGCTGTACGTATGCATAGCTGAAAAAGAAACTCCTGCAGACGGGAACTGGAAGTACAGACATATAGTATACGTCTGAAAAAAATTTTAGGCAGCTGGGAAGCTGAAATGCAGGTATTCAGCATGCTGGATGTATAGTTTTTTTCTATACAGATCAATTCAATATAAATAATTGCTTTTTGGAAAAAAGAAACATATAATAGACTCTGAAAAAGAGCAGTATTGCTTTGAAAAACAGGCAGGAAGCCTGGGACTGCATCATGGCTGCAAAATTCTGGTCAAGGACAGATGTGTGTCACAGCCTTAGCAGATTTTAGTGTGTCTGCAAAATGCTGATGATCGACAGACGTATGTCACAGCCTTAGCAGATTTTAGTGTGTCTGCAAAATGCTGATAATTAGCAGATGTGCATCACAGCCTGTGCAGTTTTTCAGATACATTATGGTTACGCAGGAACATCGTTTTTAAAACAGGAATATATAGATATGGAGGGAATGGACAATGAAAGTAATAGAAAACAAGGTCTTTGATATGGAACGTGCGCTTTATGGAAGCAGCGGTCTGCTGGTAAAGGACTGTTCGTTTGACGGGCCGGCAGATGGTGAAAGCGCTTTGAAAGAAGCAGAGAATATTGAAGCTCAGCATTGCTTTTTCAATCTGCGTTATCCCTTCTGGCATGACAGATGGCTTGTCATTTCAGGTTCAGAAATGACAGAGCTTTGCAGAGCTGCACTCTGGTACTGTGACAATGTGAAAGTGGAAGATACAAAACTGCATGGAATCAAGGCGCTCCGGGAATGCAGGAATGTGCATATACGAAACTGTGATATTGTTTCACAGGAATTCGGATGGTCTGTACGCGGAATCTGTATGGAAAATACAAAAGCGGTCAGCGAATATTTTATGATGCGTTCTGAAAATCTGACATTCCGGGATGTCTGTTTTACAGGAAAATATTCATTCCAGTACATTAAAAATGCAGTCTTCGAAAACTGTGTATTCGATACAAAGGACGCTTTCTGGCATGGTGAAAACATTACAGTAAAAGACAGTGTGATAAAAGGCGAATACCTGGCGTGGTATTCAGAGGGCCTTCATTTGATTAAATGTAAAATTATCGGGACACAGCCGTTTTGCTACTGTAAAAACCTGAAACTGACAGACTGTGAAATGATCGATACAGACCTTGCTTTTGAAAAGTCTGATGTAAAGGCAAGTATTACAACAAAGATTGACAGTATCAAAAATCCTCTCTCGGGCTGGATTCGGGTGCCGGAAGCAGGCGAAATCATACTGGATGATGAAAATGCAAAAGGAGAGATTTTCATTACAGGCCAGCAGACGTGCGGTGACAGCGGTCATATGTGCAGCTGTGCCTGAGCGGCTGCCGCCTCTTTCAGGCTGTCAGAGCCGGTAAACGTATTTTACATCTGCGTGTTACCGGCTCTGTATCAGAATTTTACTGATATTTTTATTTATTTTATATAGATTAAACTTTCTCAAGTATACTTCAGAAGAAATAGAGAGAAATTCTGTTTCAGGTTTTACTGCCGCTGATAAGGCATATCATCCTTTCTTCTTTCATAATCCCTTGATTATAAATCAGTATAGATAACCGTTCGCCAGGAGGAGACATTTTTTCCTTTTTCTGTCCCGGCGTACGGATAACTCATAGAATGTCCGGCATTCGGGAACCCCATAGATTTACATCCCCTGTGGCCCCTGGTGCTGTCATTTGCAAAAGGCCGCAGGCATGCTGGAAGAAGTTTATACATGTGCTGGGGAAAGATGGAAAAATTTACTGCCGTGTGTTAAAATGATACAAAAATCAGCAAATTCTTCCCATCTAACGGTTGAATCTCCCCAAATCAACCGCTGGTTTGTGTAAAAAGAATACGGTCAGGTGTATGATTTAAGGCGAAAGGAGAAAATAGAATGAATCAGACAGAAATTGGAAAATTTATAGCCAGATGCCGTAAAGAGAAAAAACTAACTCAGGTGCAGCTGGCAGAAAAACTAAACATTACAGACAGGGCTGTATCCAAATGGGAAACAGGAAAAAGCATGCCCGATTCATCTATAATGTTAGAGCTTTGTGAAATATTGGGAATCACAGTAAACGAACTGTTAAGCGGGGAGGAAATCAACATGGAAAGTTACGAAAAAAAGGCAGATGAAAATCTGATTGCCTTGAAAAAGAAAGATGAAAATAATATGGCAAAGAATGTCATTATTTCAATGCTGTTTTCGGCATCACTGCTGATCGGAATTATGGTATGTTGTATTTGTAATATTGCAATATCCGGTAATTTAACCTGGGCACAGATTCCAGTCAGTTCCATTGTTTTTGCATGGGTTATAATTTTTCCAGGCATCATACTGGGAAAGAAGGGAATCTTTGTTAGTTTCATATCATTAAGTGTTTTTGTGATTCCCTATTTATTTCTGCTGAGCAGATTAATAAAAGTAAAAGAAGTATTTTCAATAGGTGCGGTTATGGCGGCAGTTTCCATTGTTTTTTTGTGGATCATAGCTGCGGTTTATCACCGTATCGGGAAAACAAGAAAACTGACTGCTATGGGAATTATATTTTTGTTATTCATTCCATTTATATTTGTCATCAATGGATTGCTGTCAAAAATGATAGCGGAGCCGGTTATGGATGTATGGGATATGCTGACGGTGTCTATATTGTTAATACTGGCATTTACTGCTTTTATTTGCGATTATGCAAAGAACAACGGATTTATAAAGTAAGGAGAATGTTCCCGGATGTTTTTTGTCAATGAGTTTTGCGCCAGCAGCTTTGCGCCCGGCAGTGTACATAGAAGCAGATGTGCCTGAGCGGCTGGCGTTTTAAGGGGAGTGCTGGAGCATGTTTGAAAAAACTTTCCTGTAATTTTAATAAAATTACTCATAAATGATTCTTCTTATTACATTTTAGCGTGTAAATCTCTTTCAAATCATCAATGGCCATTTCAACATCAAAAGTATGAAAACCAGGCCAGCGCTCATTCATTGTTTCAGCATCAGCGGTTTTATATATTTCATGACTGCATTCACCTGTGTAGTAATGCCAGTAGCGATAGACGTACCCAGTCCAGTACATTACTTCTGTAGAATAAGATATGCCGGTTTTTTTTAGTCCGTTCACTTCATCATTTAGTTCCTCAAGAATATATTCTTCACCTGCCCATTGCAGCTGCATTTAATATTTCATCAAAGTACCTGCCTTCCCGACGATATTTCCGGCAAATTTCATCTGCCAAAGCAATGCCTTTAGAGCGGCTGGTTTCACTTTCGTATTTTAGTTTACATCGGTCATTCCTGGAGAGTTCCTGTTCATCAAGCAGACGTTCGCTAAAGGCCGGGCGGTCCGCTGCCGGGTTCTGTGTAAACAGAAAAACAGGCAGCATAAAAAATAAACAGATTTCAGCCGGCAGCATATGTTCTGTCCTGAAATATAGGAAAGCAGCACAACAGCCCTGTGTATCAGACTGAAAAGTTTGTTTATTTTTTGCATTGCATAATGGAAATCAGAATGTTAGAATGATTTCTAATACCAAAAAGCGGATAAACATAAATATTTGCCGATCCGCGGCAGAATGGAGGCATTACGATGAAAATGACAATGTACAAAGTAGATGATCCTGAGAAGTTTCTTGATATGATTAAGCAGTGCAAGGGAAGTGTTGAGCTTGTTTCCAAACAGGGAGACCGGCTGAATTTAAAGTCCGAGCTGACAAAATATATTGCTATTAGCAAACTCTTTTCAGATAATACATTTATTAATGATATGGAGCTGGTTGCTTCAGAACCAGATGATATTACGTTCCTGTTACAGTATATGATGGAAGGCAGGTAACTGTCTGATTTTTAAAACCGGTATAGCTGAATTTACGGCTGTGCCGGTTTTTTCATTTTGAGAAAGAATACCATGCAGAGGGATTTGGAAAGGAGATACCTTAAATGGATCAATGGCTGCTTGAGCAGATGAGGAACATCACGCCGGAAGAGCAGATTTATCTGGACGGAGATGCTTTTGTCAAAAAAGACTTTTATACAAAAAAAGAAGATTTCGAAGCAGACTATGAGGTTCTTTTAGAGCAGGGAAAGCTCATAACGGTGCGCCAGCATGCACGTTTTGTGGAATTTCCGGTTCATAAGCATAATTATGTGGAACTGGTGTATGTATTTGCCGGGGAAATTACGCATTATATTGACGAAAAAGAACTGATCACGCGTCCGGGGGATCTGCTGCTGATGAACCAGCATGTAAAACACAGCGTAAAGCGGGCTGAAGCCGGGGATATAGCTGTTAATTTTATTATTCTGCCTGAGTTTTTTGACATTCCGCTGCAGATGATAAAAAAACAGAATATCCTGGCTGATTTTCTGGCAGGCACGTTTCGCCAGCAGATATCAGTGCCGCAGTATCTGCTGTTTCAGCTGGGAAACCAGATGCAGATACGCAATCTGATGGAAAATATTATAAGGCCGCTTATAAGCCATATAGAATATGAAGAAGTCATTAACCAGTATTCCATGGGACTTGTATTTCTGTATCTGATTAACCATATTGATACACTGGCAGAAAATTCTTCACAGAATTATGAGAGTATTTTAATTCAGGCTGTTTTAAAATACATCCGCACACAGTATAAGACGGCTTCGTTAAATCATCTGGCGGAAGACCTGAACCAGTCTCAGTCAGTGATCAGCAGAATGATTAAAAAGAATACCGGGTTTACATTTCAGGATCTGCTGATGCGGCAGCGTTTTCAAAAAGCAGTGGTTCTGCTAATGGAAACAGACCTGCCAGTGGAAGAAATAGCGGCTAATGTCGGTTATGAAAACATGAGTTATTTTTACAGGCAGTTTAAAGCACGTTACGGCATGACACCCAGGCAGTACAGGTTACAGCATATTTGAAAATGAGATAACATTTGATATATTTCTTATCTTGGGATTACCTATAAGAAAAATGAGGTTGTAAGCGATGTATTGCAGTGGTTTGAAGATGCTGTTGATTTTTTGAATTATGGAAATCCTTATCAGGAACTAAGAACAGCGATAGCACAGTCTGAAGATATAAAACATTTAGTATTAAATATGGTTAAAGAGATAGATTTGGATATTGAAGATTTTAGAATTGAAGAAAAGGATGATGACCGCATTGAGATTTTTACAAAGCATACGGTAGACGGGTATAGTGCAGAAATCACATTGTCTGAAGAATCCAGTGGAACAAAAAAACTATTCAGTTTACTTCCGTTTATTGCAAAAAGTTTGATTTATGGAACTACACTTATAATAGATGAACTGGATGCAAAGATTCACACTGTGTTACTGAGGTATGTGATTAATTTATTTACAGATATGAGTATAAACAAGAATGGAGGGCAGTTAATTTTTACTTCGCATGACTTGTCTGCTATGAATAACGAAGTATTCAGGAGAGACGAAATCTGGTTTGTGGCAAAGGGAAAGGAGCAAAACTCAGGATTATATTCTCTGGTTGAATTTAAGAATGATAAAGGAGAATCTGTTCGTAAGGACGCAAAGTACGGTAAGCAGTATTTGGAAGGTAAATATGGAGCAGATCCTTATATGAGGAAAATTATAGACTGGAGTGAGTCTGGCACAAAGCCATGAAGCATTACACAAGTGCGAGCTGTTAATATATTTGAGAGAAAACGAAAGTAACAGATTATAAAGTTAAAAGAAAACTAAACAACAGCCATACGTACAAAATGGCACACCGAGGCAGGAAATAAGAAAAGATTGTTTAAGAATGCAGTCATATCAGGCAGCTGCAAAAAAAGACACATTTTTAGTCATGACAGGACATTATACACAATGTTCCTGTCATTTATAATATAGACAGTTAAAGAAATCACACAAAATTATGACATACCAAAGGAGGAGCAGAATGGCTGTATATTATCTGGCGGTGGATATCGGCGCTTCGAGCGGACGCCATATACTGGGACATCTGGAAAACGGACGGATGATTCTGGAAGAAATCTACCGGTTCGAAAACGGCATGGACCAGCGGGACGGAAAACTGTTATGGGATACCGGGCGGCTTTTTACTGAAATTGTAAGCGGCATGAAAAAGTGCAGAGAATTGAATAAAATACCCGTCAGCATGTCGGTTGATACATGGGCGGTGGATTATGTGCTCTTAGATGAAAATGACCAGCTGCTGGGAGATGTATATGGCTATCGTGACAGCCGCACAGCAGGCATGGATGAAAAAGTGTACCGGCTGATTCCGGAAAAGGAGCTGTATGCACGCACTGGCATACAAAAACAGCTGTTTAATACCATTTACCAGCTGATGGCTGTAAAAACAAAGACACCGGAAATACTGGATCAGGCAAAGACCTTTTTGATGCTGCCGGATTATTTTCAGTTTCTGCTGACCGGCACGAAGATGTGTGAATATACAAATGCATCTTCCACACAGCTTGTGAATCCCCTGAATAAGCAGTGGGACCAGGAGCTGATCCAGCGTCTGGGTTATCCGCAGGAAATATTTCTGCCGCTGCAGATGCCAGGGACACAGGCAGGAAGTTTAAAAGAAGAAATCAGGTTACAGGCCGGATTTGACTGTCAAGTAACACTGTGTGCCAGCCATGATACGGCTTCTGCGGTCATGGCCATGCCGCTGGTGAAAGGAGACGGCCTGTATATCAGCTCTGGCACATGGTCGCTGATGGGAATAGAATCCATGCAGGCAGACTGCAGCGAAAACAGCCGTCTGGGTAATTTTACAAATGAGGGCGGTTACGGTTACCGGTTCCGTTACCTTAAAAATATTATGGGTCTATGGATGATACAGTCTGTACGGCATGAGCATAAAGACCAGTGGTCATTTGCACAGCTTTGCGGGATGGCAGCTGAAAACAGCCGTTTTCCTTCCCGTGTGGATGTCAACGATGCTGCATTTTTAGCGCCGCAGAGCATGACGCAGGCCGTGCAGGATTACTGCAGGCAGACGGGACAGGCCGTGCCGGAAACTCTGGGTGAGACTGCAGCAGTCATTTATGCAAGCCTGGCAGAGTGCTACAAAGATACAGTAAAAGAGTTAGAAAAGCGTACCGGAAAAACGTATGAATGTATCCATATCATCGGAGGCGGTTCTAATGCAGCTTACTTGAACCAGTTAACGGCCAGTGCAGCCGGAAAAACTGTTTATGCGGGGCCGGGCGAAGCGACTGCGGCCGGGAATATAATGGCACAGATGATAGGTGCCGGGGAATTTGCAGACCTGGAAGCAGCCAGAAAATGTGTGCATGATTCTTTTGAAATCAAAATATATGAGCCGTAAAGCATTCCGGTTTCAAGCGGCTTGTACATACAGACTAGGTATAAAATAAATGCAGAAAATTATATATAAAATTAATAAAGTAGAAAAAGAATGACAGAAAAGGAAAGATATGCATCTGCAAGAGAGATTTATGCAAAAGCCGGGGTAGATACAGATGCAGCGATAGCAAAATTAAAGGAAGTTCCGGTTTCACTTCACTGCTGGCAGGGGGATGATGTGACTGGATTTGATCATGACGGCCCGCTGACCGGGGGAATACAGACGACTGGCAATTACCCGGGAAAGGCCCGCACACCGCAGGAACTGATGCAGGATATCGAACAGGTAATCCGGCTGGCTCCTGGAAAAAAGAAGCTGAACCTGCATGCCAGCTATGCGGTTTTTGAAAAAGGAGAATCTGCAGACAGGGATAAAATCGAGCCGAAACATTTCGCAGCATGGGCAGAATTTGCGAAAGCACATCATATGGGAATTGATTTTAACCCTACGTTCTTTTCCCATGACAGAATCAAAGACGGACTGACTCTTTCAAGCCCGGACGAGGAAACGAGGAGGTTCTGGATTAATCATGGCAAAGCATGCATCCGTATTTCAGAATATTTTGCAAAAGAAACAGGCATGCCGTGTGTGATGAATATATGGACGGGAGACGGCGCAAAAGATATACCGGCAGACCGGCTAGGCCCGAGGGAACGATATAAAGCCGCGATTGAAGAAATCATTTCACAGCCGCATGACCCAAAACTTGTAAAACCATGCGTGGAATCGAAAGTATTTGGCATAGGCGTAGAATCTTATACGACAGGAAGCTCAGAGTTTGCACTGTCATTTGCAGCATCACACGAAGGCTGCCTGCCGTTAATGGACAACGGGCATTATCATCCGACAGAAATGGTTTCTGATAAAATTCCGGCACTGCTTGCGTTTTTCCCGGAAATCGCGCTGCATATTACCCGCCCGGTAAGATGGGATTCCGACCATGTGGTACTGTTTGATGATGAAACGAAAGAGATGGCAAAGGAAATCGTCAGAAATCATGCTCTGGAGCGCGTATATATGGCTCTTGACTATTTTGACGCCAGCATCAACCGGATCTGCGCATGGACCGTTGGTTTCCGCAGCTGGCAGAAAGCACTTTTATCTGCCATGTTAACACCGCATGAACAGTTAAAGAAACTGCAGGACGAAGCGAAATGGACAGAACTTATGGTGCGCCAGGAAGAAATGAAAATGCTGCCGTTTGGAGATGTCTGGAACGAATACTGTATACAGTGCGGGACATCAGAAGACGGATGGTTTGCTGAGGCACTGCGTTACGAAAAAGAGGTTCTTGCTAAGAGGGGATAAAAAGACTGCACCAGGAAATGGAGCCGGATATCACGCTCTGGCGCAAAGAGACTTTTGAACATCAGAAAAGAAGAAAGGAAGAATAAATAATATGTCGAAAATTTTAGAAACCGGATTTGTACAGGGATTTATCCGCATGGCAGACGACGGATGGAAACAGGGCTGGCATGAACGCAATGGAGGAAACCTTTCCTACCGTATGAAGACGCAGGAAGCAGAATCTGTAAAGGAGTATTTTGAACCGAAAGACTGGCAGCCGATTGGAACAAGTGTGCCAAAACTTGCAAAAGAGTATTTTCTTGTCACAGGAAGCGGTAAATATTTTCGAAATGTTAGCATTAACCCGCAAGATTCGATCTGCATGATTGAAATCGATGAGACAGGAGAAAATTACAGGATTGTCTGGGGACTGGTAAACGGCGGACGTCCGACTTCTGAACTGCCGTCTCATCTGATGAACCATGAAGTAAAGATGGCTGCATCCGGCGGAAAACACCGTGTCATTTATCATGCACATACAGCCAATACAATCGCTCTGACCTTTGTGCTTCCGTTAGAGGACAGAATATTTACAAGAGAACTTTGGGAAATGGCGACGGAATGTCCGGTTGTTTTTCCTGACGGCATCGGCGTTGTACCGTGGATGGTTCCGGGCGGCAGGGACATTGCCGTAGCTACCAGTGAATTAATGAAAAAATATGATGTGGCTGTCTGGGCACACCATGGAATGTTTGTTTCGGGTGAAGATTTTGACCTGACTTTCGGACTCATGCATACCGTGGAAAAATCAGCAGAAATTCTTGTAAAAATGCTGTCCATGCGTCCGGATAAGCTCCAGACGATTTCACCTCAGAATTTCCGGGACCTGGCTGCAGATTTTCACGTAAATCTGCCGGAAGAATTTTTATATGAGAAATAAAAGAAGATTTTATTTGGAAAATATGTTATGATAAATCAGTAACTGGAAATAGCAGCAGATATCCAGAACGAAAGCGTCTGGCTGGGGTGAAAACAGCGCCCTGAAAATCGCAGATTATTAAAGGAGGAATTTATTATTATGGCAAACCGTTTTGTACTGAATGGAGTTTCGTATCATGGAAAGGATGCAATTGCAGAGATTCCGGGAATTATTGAAAGCAAGGGTTTTAGCAAAGCATTTATAGCAACCGATCCGGATCTGGTGAAATTCGGCGTTACAAAGAAAGTAACAGATCTTTTGGATGAAAAGAATCTGGCTTATGAAATATATTCAGATATTAAGCCGAACCCTGCGATTGAAAATGTTGTTTCCGGCGTAGAGGCTTATAAAAAATCAGGTGCCGACTATATGATTACGATCGGCGGCGGATCTTCTATGGATACAGGAAAAGCCATTGGCATTATTATCAATAACCCGGAATTTGCGGATGTACGTTCTTTAGAAGGCGTGGCACCGACCAAAAATCCGACAGTATTTACCATTGCTGTGCCAACGACAGCGGGGACAGCAGCAGAAGCTACGATTAATTATGTTATAACTGACGTAGAAAAGAAACGCAAGTTTGTCTGCGTAGATACGAATGACATCCCAAATGTTGCAGTCGTTGACCCGGATATGATGGCAAGCATGCCGCAGAGCCTTACAGCAGCAACCGGAATGGATGCGCTGACACATGCAATCGAAGGATATACGACAAAAGCTGCCTGGGAGCTGGCTGACTGCCTCAATCTGGAAGCAATCCGTTTAATTGCAAAAAATCTGCGCAAAGCTGTTGCAAACGACCAGGAAGGACGGGAAGGCATGGCTCTGGGCCAGTACGTGACAGGCATGGCGTTTTCCAATGTCGGGCTTGGCATTGCACACTCCATGGCTCATACGCTGGGAGCTTCTTACGATACGCCTCACGGCGTGGCATGTGCCATGATGCTTCCGATTGTTATGGAATATAATGCAGAGTGCAGCGGGGAAAAATACCGTGAGATTGCACGCGCTATGGGAGTGGAAGGCGTTGACAGCATGTCACAGGAAGAATACCGCAGGGCTGCTGTGGAAGCAGTACGTGCATTGTCAAAAGATGTCGGCATTCCGCAGAAACTGGAGGCTTTGAAAGAGGAAGACCTTGATTTTCTTGCAGAGTCTGCATATGCAGATGCCTGCTGCCCGGGAAATCCGAAAGACACCAATGTAGAAGATTTGAAAAACCTGTTCCGCAGACTGATGTAGCAGATGCCTGGCAGACGGCAGAATGTGCGGGCTGGAGTATGATAGTTTAAAAATTTCATAAAGATTACTTATCCGAAGGAGCTGTTGCACTAAGCAAAACGTATACAAGATATAGTATAAAAGAAGGATTTAAACCAACTATATCTTGTATCAATTTTCTTGATGCGGCAGCTCCTTTTCAAAATGGCCGGAAAACAAGGCGGGGAGCCAGACATCAAAGAAAAATGAAAAGCGCCAGGGATTACCTGATACTAAGCTGGAACAACAGATGATTGATATTTTTGATTTTGTTGTGTATAGTAGAAAAGAGGCGGCACATTATGGCTTAAAGCAGAGGCGGATAAACCATTCAAAATCGAAAGGAGGTGCCTGTGAATGACAGATTTACTGGATAAAAGCCTGGTCCCTGAGTTAGAGGATATTGCAGAATACATAAGAAATCCGCTTTTTATGCAGTTTTGTACACAGATCAGACAGCAGTACCAGTGCAGAGAAAAAATAGAATACAGTTCCTGCAGCTGGGAAAAAGGATGGAATGTCAAATTTAAAAAGTCTGGGAAAACTTTATGTACGATTTACCCGAGAGAAGGCTTTTTTACAGTGCTGGCTGTTGTGGGAGCAAAAGAGAAGGATGCCGTAGAGGCTCTGCTGCCAGATTGCAGTGCACAGTTACAGGAGATTTATGCCCGGACAAAAGAGGGGAATGGTCAGAGATGGATGATGATTGACCTGGAAGACAGCGGGCCGGTGTATGATGACGTATTCCGCCTGATTCAGATTCGAGGAGGACGCTGATTTTTGCCAGGGACAGGTTAAACCAGGTCACAGAGGCGGGACGAGGCAGAGACAGAACAGATAGGACGGGACAGAATCAGACGGGGTAAGAAAGGGGAGTATACAGATGGAGAAGGAGTTTTTACAAAGAGGGCCTGTGTTAGACCAAAAAGGACGGCCCAATCCAGGGTATTCTAAAAAGAGCGTATTGGTGTATGACAGGAAAGCTGTCAAAGCTGCACCATGGAGAATCAAAGAGTGGGATTTTTATCAGGTATCCAATGAAAATCTGTGTCTGCAGTTTACAATCGGACATGCGGCTTATGCGGGGCAGGTAAGCCTGATGCTGTTTGATTTTGTAAAGGGGGAGAAATATCTGGATTTAAGCCAGATGCTTGTGCTGCCCTTTAACAGTCTGCACATGCCGTCAGACGCAGAGCGAAGCCATGTGCTGTCTTATGAAAAAGACGGCATATTTATGAAATTTGAAGTTAAGAAAGACATACGAAGGCTGAGATGCTGCTGGAAAGATACACAGGTGCAGATTTATCTCAAACGCTGCAATCCGGATTCGCTGGTAATCAGCCTGCCTTTTGACGAAAATCCCCGTGCTTTTTATTATAATCAGAAAATAAACTGTATGATAGCAGAAGGGTATGTGCGTGTTAAGGACAGGGAATGGCGGTTTGACAGAAAAGACTCGTTCGGGCTGCTGGACTGGGGACGCGGTGTGTGGCCGTTTCACAATGAATGGTACTGGAGCAATGGCACCGGTTATCTGGATGGTGTTATGTTTGGATTTAATTTAGGGTGCGGATTTGGAAATACAGATACAGCAAGCGAAAATATGCTGTTTTATAATGGAACAGGCCATAAACTTGGAAAAGTAGATTTTACGCTCGGTGAAAATTATATGCAGCCCTGGCGTCTGACAGACCGGGAAGGCAGGCTGGATCTGGTTCTGACACCGTGCTACGACAGAACGACTGCGGTAAAAATGCTGTGGGTTGACAACTGCTGTCACCAGATGTTTGGAACATTCAGCGGAAAAGCTGTGCTGGATGACGGGACAGTTCTGGAAGTAAAGGACGTGGTTTCTTTTGCAGAGCATGCGGTGAATAACTGGTAAAGCCGGGTTTTTTGCAAAAAGCAGGACAGCTTGTCTGAACTGTTATGCAGACTGCGTGAAGCGGCGTGGATTTTTCTTGACAATCATGATGTTTTGTACTACTCTTTTTATAATTGTATTAAAATGTTTCCAGCTATGTAAGTGACAGACGTTTCTGCGATATCTGCTGCAGCGCAGTCAGGCTGTTTGATCTGATTTTGAAAGGGGAAAAATATGGCTGAAGCAAAGAAGAGTCATATAGAAACGATCACTCTGGAACAGGTTCCGGAAAGTGAGAAAAAGAGCTGGCCTTCGATTGCCTTTATCTGGGCTGGAAATGTTATTTGTGTGCCTGCGCTCATGATAGGCTCCATGGTTTCTGCCGGACTGGATTTCAAAAGTTCGATCATGGCTATGCTAATCGGTTACGGGATTGTAGTAGCGCTGATGATGCTGATCGCGGCTCAGTCTGCCCAGACAGGCAGGCCGACAACAGTTGCAGTATCCAGGGCACTGGGGGACCAGGGTTCGCAGTATACGCTTTCTCTTATTGTTGCATTGTCTATGATTGGCTGGTATGCTTACCAGACGATTGTTTGTGCCTCGTCTTTCTGCATGCTGATGCAGTCTGGTTTTGGTATAGAATTTCCAGAATGGCTTTCCTGTATAATCTGGGGTGCACTGATGCTGATTACAGCGTTCTATGGCATCGGGCTGACAAATGTATTAAATGTAATCAGTGTGCCGCTGCTGTTTGTTTTTTTAATTTATGGTGTTTCAATTGTACTTGGAGACGGCGGTGCTGCAGTATTATCCGCTTATCAGCCGTCTGGCGAAGGCGGGATGATAGCCGGCGTTACGATTTCAGTCGGCGGTTTTATTTCGGGAGCGGCTACCTGCGGGGATTATAACCGCTACAGCAAAGATGGAAAAAGTGCGGCGCTGTCCTGTCTGTTTGGGGTCATTCCGGCAGGCGTAGGTGCTCTGGCATGCGGTGCGGTACTTTCGATCTGTTCCGGCGATTCGGATATCACAGTTATGTTTGCAAATATTGGACTGCCAGTCGCAGGCATGCTTGTGCTGATCCTTGCTACATGGACAACCAATGTAGGGAATGCGTATTCTGCAGGCATTGCTGTTGTAAATATTTTTAAGATGAAGGATGATAAGAGAGCTGTTGTGACGGCAGTCTGCGGCATCATAGGTATTCTGCTGTCTTTAGGCGGCATTGTTTATTATTTTGTAGATTTTCTGTCGCTGCTTAGTTATCTGATTACGCCGATCTGTGCGGTACTGATTGCAGATTACTGGGTTATCGGCCATGGGAAAAGCGAGGGCTGGGAACCGTTTCCGGGTGTGAACTGGCTTGGGATCACAGCATGGATCTGCGGTGCGCTGGTTACGTATTTTGACAGGTTTTTTATTCCGGAACTGGTCGGTATTGCTGTGACGGTTGCTGTATACTGGATTTTGTGTACAGTGGTGAAAAATCCAAAGTATAATCCGTTTGCATGACAGCATTAGAGCGTCAGCATGAAAATTTCGGATCAGAAAATATGGGCATGAAATATTCATTTCAATTATTTTAGCAGATAAATTAGCAAAAATTATAGAAAGTATGAGGGGCAGACATGGCAAGAGAGTTAAGACGCAGAGAATTAACCAGTATCGTCTACGGTTCCAGTTTTTTTGGCGGCGGAGGCGGCGGGGCCAGTGAAGAGGGGCTGGCGCTGATTGAGGCGATGTACGAAGAGGATGCGGATGCATCAATCCGGATGATTGACATTTCAGAGATGGAAGATAGTCCCAGCGTTGTTTCCACTATGGTGGCAGCACTCGGTTCACCAGTGGCTACAAAAGGAAAAACATTTCAAAAAGAGTCTGTGAATGCAATAAAAGGCATGGGTGAAGAAGCCAGGTTTCAGGGCAGGGAGCTGAAATATGTGTATTCAGGAGAAATGGGCGGCGGGAATACAATGCTTCCGCTGTACGCTGCATGGAAATGCGGTCTTCCTGTTCTGGATACGGACGGAAACGGAAGGGCTGTTCCGGAACTGAACACAGGACTGCTTCCGATTCACGGTATTCCGACAAGCCCGGTAATACTGGCCAGCGAAGCAGGAGATACCATAGCGGCGCGGACAGAAGATCCGATGGACTGTGGCGGATGCGAGAAAATCGCAAGATACATGTGCCAGGCATTTGACCAGGGAATTGGCATAGCAGCGTGGATGATGGACCGCAGACAGCATTTACAGGCATCTGCAGTCGGGCAGATGACGCTTGCTATAGAAACCGGTGATATTCTGATGAATACGCCGTCAGCAGATGCAGTTGAAATGCTGCAGAAATACTTTTCCGAAAAAAAGATTCCGTTTGAGGCGGCTGTTAAGTCTGGAACTATTACAGACATTAAAATTACATCCGCTGGCGGATTTGATACAGGTATAACAACAGTCCGGTCAGACGACGGCGGTATTTACCAGGTAATATTCCAGAATGAAAACCTTTATGTGCAGACAGAAGGGAAGACGATTGTAACTGTTCCAAGCATTATTTCTATGCTGGATTTGAGTGAAGAAAAGATGGCAGTTCCTGTGTCAAACAGCGAAACTTTTGTCGGGCAGAGGATTGCTCTGACACAGACAAAAGCGAATGAACGCTGGTATGATCTGCCGCAGGGATACAGCTGCTGGGATGAGGTGCTTGTCAGCGCTGGTTATAAAGATGTGAAGCCGGAAGTGAAGTTCTGGGATAGGGGATAGATTTCCCGGACGCCGGGGCGGAGAAACTTTTTCCTTTTTCTGTTCCGCCTGCGAACAGTAAGAAATTCTA
>CAJTVR010000008.1 GCA_910580075.1 uncultured Eubacterium sp.
ACACGAGAAAGAGCCCGCCGCTGCCTGTTCCTGTCTGTCTGCCCCGCTGTCCGGCTGGCTGTTATATTCCACTAATTCTGTCTGCTTTCCGCTGGTTCTGTCTGCTTTCCCTTTGCGGTAATATCGTGGATTTTCTTTTATATGATATATCAATGTGGTAATATCGTGGATTTTCTTTTATTGATATGCCGATGTGGTGATATCGCGGATTTTCTTTTAATATACGCCGATAGAAAAGAATGTATCAATTATTTTAACTAATAAAATAAACTGGCTGTTTTTGTCTGCTGTCAGGCTGCTCTGATATATCAGCTGATTTGACATTTCGTTTACTGTGACTCTGCTTACATACCGGCGGATTTGACATTTTAATTTCAAATCATACCATACATCCCCTCAAAAACCAGCCGGAGACAGTGCCGCCAGGGAAGGGGAACGGCTGCCATGTCTGCGTGTGCCTGTGGAAGAATGTTAGAATCCCTTAGCATTCTGCCCGTTACACAGGACGTGCGGAGCACAGAGGCAGCTGTAGACGAAGGCGGACAAGGTCCGGTCCGTACGGCTTCACAGCATACATGCAGAATGCTTAGGGATTCTTACATTCTGTAACCGAAACACGCAGACATGGCAGCCGCTCCCCTTCCCTGGCGGCACTGTCTCCGGCGTCCGGGAGGCCATCCCGCAAATCCCGTCACAAAACGCCTCCCCTGGCGGCACCTAGCAGGTCGCTCCGCCTTTCATATGTTTCACAGCCGCAATATTTTCCTCTTTGCGTGCCAGCAGCCCGTTATCCAAAAGCTGTCTTTGCACTTCCTCAAATCCGATGCGCTCCACGGTATCTGCGAACCGCTCTCCGGTAATGCCCTGTTCGCGGAATAATAAAATTGCTTTTTCTATTACAGCAAGTACCTCTTCTTTGTCAGTAAATACCTGATCCAGGTATCTTCCATGAGCCACTTTCTTGCCCCAGCGGCCCCCTATGTAAACGCGGTATCCGTTCATGGAGTTTTCAATCACGCCAAACGGACATTGATTCAGGCAGCGTCCGCAGTGGTTGCATGCCTGTTCGTCGATGACAAGCCTTCCATCTTTTAAAGATGCTGTTTTAATCGGACAGTTTGTTTCTACCTGGCAGACTTTGCAGCCGCGGCATTTGGAAAAGTCTGGCTGCGGAACGCGCTGTCCGATGACGCCAAGATCATTTAAATCCGGTTTGACACAGTTGTTTGGGCATCCGCCGACAGCAATTTTAAATTTATGAGGCAGTTTGACAGAAGCATAGCCATGGAAAAACCGCTCATGAATTTCTTCTGATAAAGCAAATGTGTCAATCAGCCCGTACTGGCAGGTCGTTCCTTTGCAGGATACAACCGGGCGTACTTTTGAGCCTGTCCCGCCTGTTTCCAGTCCGGCTTCCATCAGAAATTCCCGTAAGGCATCAATGTTTTCAAACGGAACCCCCTGAATTTCCATTGTCATGCGTGAAGTCATCGTAACTTCCCCGCTGCCAAACTGTTCTGCTGCCTGAGCGATTGCCCTGGCTTCTTCGGATGTGATTTTACCGTTTCTTGTAATCACGCGCCCGTTAAATTTATCCGGCGTCCGTTTATCTTTCAAAAATCCAAGTGCTTTTACTCTTGTTTCTTCTTCTTTGGAAACCTGAACCTCTGTATTTTTTACTCTGACATCATTAAAGAATGTCGCGCCTTCAAGCACCATTGTATTCGTATAGCCGTAATAGCGCAGACGGTTCTGCAGAAAATAGCCGCGTTTTCCTTTTGCACAGACAAGCAGCAGCTTTTCTTCTTTTCCAATGCCCGGCAGTTCGCCGTTTACTTTCGCAAGCTCTACATACTCTGCGCCGCGGATGGACGGAGCCGGTGCAACGTCTAATACCCGGTAACCTTCTGCTTTTCCTGCTGCATATTCAGCCGGTGTCATGCTGGCCAGATCCCCGTTTAATTTATTGATCAGGATATAAACGGCCTGTAAAAACGGGTGAATGGCAGTTGAAAACGGAGGTGCGTATGCAAAGTCCGCATTTTCAAAATCTTCCAGTCTTGCGCCCAGGCTGATACCTGTCACGGCAATGTCCGCCATTTTGTCCACAGCTCCTGTACCGAATACCTGTATGCCAAGCAGTTTATGGCTTGCCCTTTCTGCAATCAGCTTGGTTGCAAAAAATGACGCATCCGGATAATAATGAGCCTTATCATCGGTAACCGCTAAAACCGTTTCCACATCATATCCTGCTCCTTTTGCCTGTGCCTCGGTCAGTCCGGTGCGGGCGCAGTTTAATCCCGGCAGTTTGACAACGCCTGTGCCAAGCACACCCGGATACTCTTTCTGTGCGCCTGTAAGAATCTGGGCCAGTGTACGGCCTTCCATATTTGCCGAAGAGCCCATTGGAGACCACTGCGGATTCTGGGTAATGCGGTTTGTAACCTGCACACAGTCTCCGGCTGCATATACGTCAGGCAGACTGGTTTTTAGTGTTTTATCTACAACGATTGTGCCGCGGTTTAATTCTATCCCGCTGCCTTCCAAAAAGGCGGTATTCGGCCGGATGCCGGCTGCCATAATCACAAGCCCGCAATCCAGTTTCCCGGCTGTAGTTCTGACTGCCGATACGCTGCCTTCCCCTGTGATTTCTTCTGCTTTTGTGCCTGTAATGACACGGATACCCTGTTTTAATAAATGTTTCCGCCCGAATTCTGCCATTTCTGCATCTAATATATTGGGCAGAATCTGGTCTGCAAAATCAATCACAGTGACAGCAATCCCCCTCTGCTTCAGGTTTTCTGCCATTTCCAGTCCGATAAAGCCCGCGCCGATAACTACTGCTTTCTTAACGGCATGTTCCTTAGCATAAGCCCGCACACTGACAGCATCCTGCGGCGTACGAATTGTAAAAACACCGTTTAAATCCATCCCAGCCACTGGCGGTACTGCTGGTGACGCGCCTGTAGCAATGACCAGTCTGTCATATGAAAAAACTTCTTCCTGGCCTGTTACTGTATCTTTCACATGTACAGCCTTATTTTGTGCGTCCAGCCTTACAGCTTCTTTCTGGACAAACACTTCTACCCCTGTAAGCGCAGCGTATTTCTGCGGTGTATTTACAACCAGGTCTTCGGGCTGTTCAATCAGGCCTCCGACATAATACGGCAGTCCGCAGCCGGCATAAGAAATCTGTGTATCTTTTGAAATCAGCGTAATCTGTGCGCTGCGGTCCAGCCTTTTTAATTTTGCAGCCGTTTTTGTACCGGCAGCAACTCCGCCGATTACTAGTATTTTCATGTAACATTCCTCCCTTTCTTTTTGCATGTTACTAAAATTTTACTCTTTTCGCAAAAATTTGTCTACCTTCAAAACGGTAAAATTTAAGACGGACTATTCAAAAGCAGCAGTTTAGATCCCCCTTGAACGATTGCGTATCCAGCTATTAGAAAATACTCCGCAGCAGGCTGCATTTGACTTACGAAATCATAATCCCCATATATCCGCAGCCTTTTATTTTGATAACTCATTCCGTTTAATCGCTGATCAGCTCTGTCCCTGCCGTATCCGGATGAATTGCCATCGAATAGTTCGTATAATACACTACAAATCCTGGCGCTGAGCCGTTTGGTTTTTTTACATTTTTGCGCTGCAGGTAATCAATCTCTACTTTTTCCGAATCTCTCCCCTGCGAATAATATCCTGCCAGCATAGCGGCTTCTTCAAATGTCCTGTCTGGCAGCTCCCTGCCGTTTGTTTTGACAATCACATGCGAGCCTGGCATCTTCTTTGCATGAAACCACCAGTCCCCGCCATTTGCCAGTTTAAATGTCAGCTCTTCGTTCTGATAGTTGTTCTTTCCAACATAAATATCAAATCCATCCGAAGAACGGTAATGAAACGGCCTGCTTTTGACTTTCTGCTTTTTCTCATGACCTCTGCGCCGGATGTATCCGTATTCTGTCAGTTCTTCTTTAATCTGAACAAGGTCATCTTCATTCAGTGCGATATCCAGAGACGCCGCAATGGATTCCAGATGATCGATTTCTGATTTTGTTTCTACGGTAAGCTCGGACAATGCTTCATTCGTCCGTTTGAGCTTGCTGTATTTATCAAAATATTTTTTTGCGTTTTCCGAAGCAGACAGCTGTGCATCAAGCGGAATCTGAATCATTTCATTCGTATAATAATTTAGCGCTTCTAATGACTTTGCGCCTTCCGAAAGCCCGTAGCCATACGTATTAAGCAGTTCTCCGTATACTTTGTATTTTTCTCTTTTTTCGGTATCCTGAAGCTGTTTCATCTGAAGTTCATATTTTTTACGGCTGCGGTCTAATGCTGTCGATACGATTTTTCTTAAATCTGCAGATTTCTGGCGGATACGGGTATATACATCACGTGCAGCATAATAGTTTTCTAAAACAGACGAAATGGAATCAGACTCCTGGCATTCAAGATGTGCGTACTGTGTCAGGCGGACTGAGGAAAATTCCAACGGCCTGCGGTTTTCTATTATAATATTTGGAACAAATTTCTCTTCTCTGATATCCTGCATCATCCATACAAACTGACTGCTAAGATGCAGTTTTTCTTCCTCGCTCAAACCAGCCGCCGGCATATCTGCATCAATTCCGCTGCGATAACAGATTTCGTTTGCCACGCACGGACTGATGCCCGTATAGGCCCCGTAAATCGCCTTTGCAGCGGTCACCGGCTTTGCAAGCGCCTGCGTTTTAAATTCCTGTGCATCTGCCAAAAGCGGATTGCGCTTACCCTGGGTCGGAATAAAATAATCCCGCCCTGGCAGAACTTCACGCACAGAGCTGACCTGTGCCGATACATGCTTGATACTGTCTATGATCATTTTCTTTTCATTCATAAAAATCAGGTTGCTGTGCTTGCCCATCAGCTCCATTGTCAGCGTCTTTCTCCGCACATCTCCAAGATCGTCTAAATGTTCGATTTCAAAATGAATGATACGCTCCATATCCGGCTGCCATATTTTTACAATGCGCCCGTTTGAGATATGTTTTCTTAAGAGCATGCAGAAATTTGGCGCAGTCATCGGACTTGGCTTATTTTTTTCGGTCAGATAAATCAGCGGCAGCGATGCGCTTGCCGATAAAAACAGCCTCTTTTGACCGCACTGCCCTTTCAGCGTCAGCAAAAGTGCATCTTTTTCAGGCTGCGCGATTTTATAAATACGTGCATTCAGCACTGTTTTGTTTAATTCTGATACTAATCCTGCGATTACAATTCCATCAAAAGCCATGAAAATCACTCCCTTCTACGGAATTGTAACGTAAATGCCGGCATACTGCAAGTGATTTTATAGATTAGCCAGATGCCTGGCGTAGAATCTTTTCCTTTTCCGTTCCGCTTTCGAATGGATTGATGTTCCTAATATTGATGCACCTTTCTCTTCTAAAAATTGAGCATTTAATTCATCAAGAAAACAAACAGTCTAATACCAGCAGCGCTGCTGCTTTTCCCGTATTTTTATTTCCAATCAATGCTGTAATATTATCAATATCAATGACTTGTTCTACATCACCAAAACAACGATATTTATAAAATTTTAGTTTTGAAAGTTTCAAATTGAATACCCCTGTTTTCAAAATATTCCATGCAGGCAATTTCGATTAATTGCAGCATTAACTTAAAATTATTCCGATATATTTATTAACTCCTGCAATTTTTCCCGCAGTATTTTTTTATCTGGCAATTGCAGTTTATATTCGGATACAAGCATTGGTGACATACTCCTGCTCATTGCATATTCAACAACCTCATCATTCTTTATTGCGCACAAGATCAATCCTACACTTGGGTTCTCATGTTCCTTTTTCACTTGTCTGTCCAGCGCCTCCAAATAAAAATCCATTTTTGAAACATATTCCGGCTTAAATTTTCCAATCTTTAGTTCAAATGCTACTAAACATTGTAACCCTCGATGAAAAAATAATAGATCTATCGCATAATCTTCTCCGCCAGCCTGCACTTTATATTCTTCATCTATAAATGTAAAATCCCTTCCCAATTCCAATATAAAATCCCGCATTTTTAAAATCAATGCTTTCCTAAGATCATTTTCTTGATATGGACTTGGCAGATCCAGAAATTCAACAACATAAGAATCAAAAAACGGATTATTATTTATTTTCTTTATTCCTTCAGGCAGTACTTTCCCTTTCGATAACATATAACGTTCATAATAAGCACTGTCTAACTGCCTTTCCAGCTCACGCTTACTATAATTCTCTTGTATGCACAATCTCAAATAAAACTCTTTTTCTTCAATGCTTTTTGTGCCTGACAGAATAAGCAGATTATTTGTCCAATTGATTTGTGTCACCAGTGGTGACACTTTTTCATAATTCGCATAAGTTTCATAAAATTGTTTCATACGATAAAGGCCACGACGATTAAACCCTTTTATCCCTGGAAATGTATCTTGTATATATCGGGAAAGTTCATCAATAAATGAATCTCCATAGGATGCTGTTTTTGCCTCTTCGCTGATAAATTGCCCCACATGCCAATACATATTAATCAGCTCTTATACTTTTTCCAGCAATTTCCAGAGTAATAAAAAAAGAAGCGGACATAATAATCCCGTAAACAAAAACAGTTTACAATTACCACTCAAGATAAAGGAGGCATTTCAATATGAGTAATCATTCTAATCAGAACGCAGTACCAGAGGCAAAAGGAGCATTAAACCGTTTTAAATTCGAGGTCGCAGACGAACTCGGCGTACCGTTAAAAGAAGGTTATAACGGCGACCTGACTTCCCGCCAGAACGGTTCCGTGGGCGGTTATATGGTGAAAAAAATGATTGAAGCCCAGGAAAAACAGATGGCTGGCGGCGAATAAGCGTATAATTTTTATTACGCCACTGATCTGACAGCCGGCTAAAGCCAGACTGCAGGAACGCAGGAAGGCTGATTCAAAATAGAAAGAAGGCTGATGTGCCAGGATGTATTTCCAGGTGCACCAGTCTTTTTTCTTTGTATTTATGTATAGATTACCCGGACGCCGGGCGGAAACATGCGGCTGGCAGCTGTCTGCGTCAGAATTAAAAGCAAATCCTGTCAGATTTTGGCCTGCATCTGGAAGCCCGCGTTCAGACATGTATATAAATTCATCCGGTAACAGCCGGGTAGTGGTGCGTACCTGGAAAACGGCTGCCAGAAAGACACATAAAATTTATAACCAGCCGGCCAGATACATAAAATTTAGCCAGTAACAGCCGGGCGGAGAAACTTTTTCCTTTTTTTGTGACTCCGAAGAACTGCTAGAAATTCTTAATTTTCTGCCTCATGTACAGGATTTGGGGCTCACTGTCTGCCACATGTACAGACCTGGAAGCCCCAAAAGGTGCCTGCCAGTGCCACTGCATAAAGCATACCTAAACGCCAGGGCATCAGGCACCGGTCCGTCCGCAGCCACAGACTGGAAGCAGAAAATTTAGAAGTTCTTACTGTTTGCAGGCGGAACAAAAAAAGGAAAAAGTTTCTCCGCCCGGCGTTCGGATAATTTTATTCTATAAATTCAGCAGCTCCGCCTGCCCCTTAAAATGCTCCCTTACTTTCTTTCGAATCCCCTCATGCTCTGGCAGCTCCAGATTCCGGTCTATAGAAAGTATCCGTCCCGCCTCTTCGTTTGCCTGCTGCAGGATACGGGAATCCTGATAGATATCTGCCAGCTGAAACTCCATATCCCCGCTCTGGCGGATGCCGAAAAAATCTCCCGGCCCGCGCAGTTTCAAATCCTCACTTGCAATCTGAAATCCGTCGTTTGTCCGGTTTAGCACATCCAGCCTTTTCGCAGCGCTTTTAGAATCAGACGTATTAATCATAATACAGTAAGACTGCGCTTCCCCGCGTCCGACACGCCCGCGCAGCTGATGCAGCTGTGCCAGGCCGAAGCGCTGCGCGTCCTCAATCATCATAACCGTTGCATTCGGCACGTTGACGCCGACCTCTACGACTGTTGTCGAAACAAGCACCTGGATTCTGTTTGCCGCAAATTCTTCCATAATCTTATTTTTGATATCTGCACGCATTTTTCCATGCAGAATGCCTGTTTCGATATTTGCAGGCAGTGACTGCCTTAAGATTTCGGCATAATCTGTAACATTTTCCCCTTCGGCATATTCACTCGCCTCTACAAGCGGACAGATAACATAAGCCTGATGTCCGGCTTCTGCTTCCCGGCGGATAAATTCATATGCATTCGGACGCCATCCTGTGCCGACAACACAGTTTTTGACTGGCAGTCGCTTTGCCGGAACTTCGTCGATGACGGAAATATCCAGATCGCCATATAAAATAATTGCAAGTGTCCGCGGAATCGGTGTGGCGCTCATGACAAGAATATGCGGATTTTCGCCTTTTAGCGAAAACGTTTCCCGCTGTCTGACGCCAAAACGGTGCTGTTCGTCGGTAATCACAAGCGCCAGGCTGTCATAGACCGCCTTTTCCTGAAACAGCGCATGCGTGCCGATGATCATGGCATCTGAAAAAAGCTGCAGCCGCTCATAAGCCCTGCGCTTTTCTCTTGCTGTCATAGAGCCGGTTAAAAGTACCAGATGCGTTTTTATTCCAAACAATTCTATGTACTGTGAAAATGTCTCATAATGCTGGGCTGCAAGCACTTCCGTCGGTGCCATAATCGCCGACTGGCAGCCGCTTTGGGATACAAGATACATGGTAAGAAAAGCAATAATCGTCTTGCCCGAGCCTACATCTCCCTGAATCAGCCGCTGCATAATATACGGCCCCTTTAAATCGTTTTCAATCTCTGATAACACGCGCAGCTGGGCGTTTGTCAGCTGATACGGCAGCTGTTCCAGCAGAGGTTTCAGCAGATGCCCGTTACTAATCCGGTACTGGTTTTCAATATGCATTCCCTGGCTTTTCTGCATCTGCATACATAATACAAACTGGAAAAATTCATCAAACACAAGCCGTCTTCGCGCCTCGGAAAGCGTATTAAAATCTTTCGGAAAATGAACCTGCGAAACAGCATAATTGTATTCCGCCAGGTTATATCTGTGCCTGATGCTTTCTGGCAGATACTCCGGAATCAGAATGCCTGATTCTAGGACCTGGCGCAGTGTTTTTTTATACATATGGTTGGAAAGCCCGGCCGTCAGTCCGTATACCGGCTGCAGGGAATCTGCCAGAGCCTCATACTGGGACGGTGTATAAATGGCAGGCTGTTCCATGACAGGCTGTCCGTTTCTGTCCTGAACATTTCCATATAATATATAAGTCTGCCCTTTCTGCAGCGTATTTCTGATATAAGGCATGCGAAACCACAGAAATTCCATATAAACGTCCCCGTCATGCCCTGTGCAGACAGTAATCTGCATTGTGCGGGTGCGTTTTACAGCTGCCGGAGATTCTACCTGCAGAATGACCGCCTGTTTCTGGCCGGTCTGAGCCTGGCTGACCGGAACCGGGACCGGATATTTTGCATATTCCCTTGGAAAACGAAGGAGTATATCACCGATGGTGTATACTCCCGTTTTTTGAAACAGCTGTTCTGTCTTAGCTCCCACACCTTTTATGCCTTTTACTGGTGTCGTAATATCCATGGATTCCTCCAGACTATTCTACAGAAAGCAGATAATAATAAATCGGCTGGCCGCCATACTGGACTTCGACTTCCAGATCTGCGTGTTTTTCTAAAATCTGTTCTGCCAGAGCATTCGCCTCGTCTTCTGATGCTTCCTCTCCGTAATAAATGCTTACAATCGCAGAATCGTCGTCAATCATCAGTTCTGCCATTTCAAAAGTTACTTTTGATTTGTCACGTCCCACAGAAAGAATTGTCTGGTCTCCGATGCCCATATAATCGCCCTGGCGGATTTCCTTATCATCGATCACTGTATCACGAACCGCATAAGTCACCTGTCCGGTTTTTACATTCTGTATTTCCTGTGTCATGCGTGTTTCATTTTCCTGTGCCGACTGTTCCGGAATAAAATTAATCAGAGCCGTAATTCCCTGAGGAATCGTTTTGGTCGGAATAACGTGCACCTTTTTTTCTTCAGACAAAGCTGCCGCCTGGTTTGCTGCCAGTATAATATTTTTGTTATTCGGAAATACAAAAACATGGTCTGCATTCACTTTATTCACCGCGTTTAAAATATCTTCCGTACTTGGATTCATCGTCTGGCCGCCCTCAATCATATAGTCTGTGCCAAGTCCTTTGAATACTTCGCTCAGACCCTCTCCTGCTGATACAGCGATAAATCCGATCTCTTTATGCGGTGCATTTTGTGCCTGGTCTGCCTCTTTTTGTTTTTCCTGTTCCGCAGCCAGTTTCTGCGCGTCTTTAATCAGGCGCTCCTGATGTTCTTCACGCATATTATCGATTTTAATTCTGCTTAAAGATCCATGTTTCAATGCTTCCTGGATCGCAAGTCCCGGATCATTGGTATGTACATGGGTCTTTACGATTTCATCGTCAGCTACCACTACAATCGAGTCGCCAATGGATTCCAAAAATGCTTTATATTTGTGTTCGCCCTGATCTGTAAGCGGCTGGTTCAGCACAATAATAAATTCTGTACAATAGCCAAATTTAATCTCCGCTTCAGTTTCTTTCGTAATCTTTCTGACTTCAGTACGGCTGTCTGCCTCAATTGTATAATCAATTTCCCTGCCTAAAAGCGCGTCAAACGTTCCCTGCAGAATGACTACCAGTCCCTGTCCGCCAGAATCCACGACACCTGCCTGCTTTAATACCGGAAGCATATCCGGTGTCTTTTTCAGTACAAGCTCTGCTTCTTTGATGACTTCATCCAGGAAATATACTAAATCGTCTGTTTCTTCCGCAAGTTCTGCCGCTTTATCTGCAGCTCCTCTTGCCACGGTAAGGATTGTACCTTCCTTAGGCTTCATAACTGCTTTATACGCCGTCTCTACAGCTTTTTGAAACGCTGCAGAAAGAACCGGAACCGTCACTTCCTGTTCCTTTCCAATCACCTTTGTAAAACCACGGAACAGCTGTGAGAGAATAACCCCGGAATTTCCTCTCGCCCCGCGCAGAGACCCGGATGATATCGCTTTGGCAATCGATGCCATATCCGGATTTTCAATTGCACTGACTTCTTTTGCTGCCGACATAATCGTCATCGTCATATTTGTGCCGGTATCTCCGTCCGGGACTGGAAATACATTCAGTTCATTAATCCAGTCTTTTTTTGAATCCAGATTTTTGGCACCGTTTAAAAACATTTTTGCCAAAACCGCAGCGTTTATCGAATTGATCGAATTGATTTCCACTTTCAGCTCCTCCTTAATCAATCACGCGGACGCCCTCAACAAAAATATTAATTTTTTTGATGTGCATTCCTGTGAATTCTTCTACTCGATATTTGACGGTACTAATCAGATTGTCCGTCACCGTACTGATACTTACGCCGTAGGAAATAATAACATGAAAATTAATCGTAATTTCATTGTTCTCATCAATTGCTACATTTATACCATGGGTAAGATAATCTTTTTTCAGCAGCCTTACGATGCCGTCTTTTACATTCACGGCAGCCATACCAACAATGCCAAAACATTCTACCGCAACAGATCCGGCATAAGTGGCAATGACTTCACTTCCAATGACAACCCTGCCATACTCATTTTCAAATTGCCCTTTCATAGCATACCTCCAGTCATTCTTGCAAAATTAATAAACCAGTTAGAAATTATTATAACCGCTTTTTCACAAAAAGAAAACTAAAATTTTACATTTTCAAAAAAAATGAATTTTAATCTTGCATTTATCTACCTCTTCTGATAGAATAATCGTGTTGTAAGTCTGTAATCAGTGTCAGACTTCAAGGTTTAGAACACTCGTGGATGCAAGGAGGTGTCAATATGGCTAAATGTTCAGTTTGTGGAAAAGGCGTTCTTTTCGGTAACAATGTGAGCCATTCACATAGAAGATCTAATAGAATGTTTAAACCAAACATCAAATCTGTCAGATGTAAGGTAAACGGAGTTACGAAAAGACTGTATGTCTGTACTTCCTGCTTAAAATCTGGCAGGGTTGAAAGGGCATAGGATTTGGAATCAATTTGAAATCAGTTACGGAAAGAAGCTGCCGGTGATAAAGTTTTCTTTATCGCCGGCAGTTTTTTGTGGACTAAACTGGATTTTGTTTCATATAATGATGTAACGGGCACGTCTTTTGACTGCCTGTATGAAAAACAGACAGAAATGAAGTGGAGTATGAAAAGAATATGTGGATTTGCAATGTTTTGGATTGCAGTCGGAATGCTGGTCATGATGCTGCTTGAAAGCGTGTGGATTGCACTTTTGATTGTGGCCGCACTTCTGATTTGCGGGTATAATTTATTCTGCGGATAACAGGCACGCGGATTCCAGGGAACTCGGGGTTTAAAAATGAACTCCGCAGTTCCCCTGTCAGAAGCATCTGTTTAAGCATCTGCTCCTGCCAGCTGCATGATGCGCCTGATTCCATCCTGATATCAGTCATTTTTCTTCACTATAATCATTTCCATATGTTCTTCACTATTTTTATAAGTGTCCTCTGTTCTGCTTTACGCCAGCAGAATGCCAGATTCAGGCCTCCCGTAAGAATCAGGGCTGACAATAATTTCTGAACCAGCCTGACATACACATTTACAGCAGATATTCGATCTGTAACATGCATACATAAACAAAATATAGTATAAAAAGCAGCCGTATAGCAGCCTGTACGAAAAAGATACCAGGCTGCCTTCTCTTTCATCTCAGAAAATACCCCGTGTATACGAAGCAGAAAACCTGCCAGAAAACCTGCTAAAGTCCCCATTAAAATACCCGCTATTCCATATTTTTGCGCAAGCAGAACCGATAATATAAGATTCATAACAGCAGCTGTCATATTTGCCTTTAACTCTGGCTGAAATAAGCCAAAATTCTGCAGGTAATCCTGGACAGCGCAAAATAGCAGCCGGAAAAACAGGTAGCTTCCAAAAAGCACAGAAATAAGCCTTGTCTGGATAAAATCTGTGCCAAGCCACACCCTTATAAAATCTTCAATCAGGCAGGAATACAGTATCCCGCAGAAACTGCCAGCCATATAGAATAAATACGTAGACATATTCAGAAAAAATTCTTTTTCTTCTATAGGAGAATCCGGGTGCACTTTGTTGCCAAAAAACACTTTCACTGCCTCTTCTAAGGATGAGTACATCCCGGTTACTGCTGTTGCAATTGTCATATAGTTTCCATAAGCGTTTGTAACAGTCAGCCCAAAAAATGCCGATATCACTATACTATCCGTCGACATAAATAAAAAATTGGAAATCTGCATAAACAGTGTATGGCATATATCGCTGATCAAACCCGCTTTCCGCTCAATACCTGCTGCAGATTTGTACAAAAGCCATGGAAATATTTTTTTAATCTTTTGATTTAATACCGCATAAAGTATCATCTGCCCTGCCAGATTTACCAAAAGATAACAAACATAATCAGAAACAGTGACCACTACTATTCCCTGTATCAGATATACCGCCAGATTTATAAACAGTTCATATACAGTATATAAATATCCACGCTCTCTTATGTTTAAAAGCCCCTGCCAGGGCGCTATCATGACACGGATACACTGTGTAGAAACCTGTACCATAAAAACCGTTCTTAAAAATAAAAGCGGATACATATTCCCGGCAGCCAGGTTTTGTATAAAAAAAGAACAGACTAACCCGGAAAAAAAGATGACTGCTGTCGTGACAGCATAAAACCGTCTGGTAAATTTCATGATCCGGTTCATATGATCATAATCGTCCGCTGCATTATATTCATAAAGCCTTGGCGTAACAGCCGCCATAAAGCCTGCGGTAGCAAGATTCAAAAAATCAATGATACTTGTAAACAGGCTGCTGAGTCCTGAAAGCTCTGTTCCAAGATACTGAATAAAAAGCCTTCTCAAAAACAGCCCTAATACTGCAATCGTAACTCTATTAATAATGCC
Source organism: uncultured Eubacterium sp. (assembly GCA_910580075.1). GTDB lineage: Bacteria > Bacillota > Clostridia > Lachnospirales > Lachnospiraceae > Eubacterium_J. The sequence goes on from CAJTVR010000008.1 coordinate 13,999, forward strand.
AATAGCTGTATTGACAGCCAGCCTCTGCTTTGACTTTGCCCGGTTCATTTCCAAATAATTCCTGCCTTTTTCATCGATTGCTTTGTTCTATTTCCCTGATTACTTACTCCCTGTCAAAAACCAGCTTCCCATTCCGGCTTGTTATATTGATAGAATCAATCACATCCCCATAATGATTATCTGCTACAACAACATTCAGTCCAGGTTTTTTCAAACTGCATTCCAGTCCGTCAATCTTAATCGAAGACTCTGCTCCGCCGGCTTCTATCGTGTATGTATAAGAAGGAGCATACGGGCCGGAACGGAATGAACCTTCATATGCTTTCATACCGTCATTCTGATTAGAATATATTACAGAAGTATTTCCGATTACCCGGATCCCGTTATGCTCTTCCCTGCTAAATCCCAGCCGCTGTAAAATCCTGTCTCCTTCAAGATCTTCCGGCCAGGACAGCTGTCCGCTTTGTGCGATTAGAATCGTAAACCGGGCATCTTCTGATAAATACATCCATTTTGATAAATCATCTGTCTTTTTTATCTCTGCAGCAATCTCCCTCCCTTTAGCCGCATTCTGAATCAGATTTTCTACTGTTGCTTTATGTTCCTGTTCTTCCTGTGCAAATCTTTTGTATTCCTCATTCCACTGCTCATACTCCGGGTCGCCGCGATGATCCGGCAGGTCATAATGTTCTTTGATATACGCTTCTATAAAAGCAGTATATTTTTCGGCTCCAAACAGATTGACATGTCCTTCATTATAAAAATCTCTGGAAAAATCAAGGTTCATTTCTTTATAGTAATCATTCGTATTTAAAAAACGGTAACCATATGAATTGACTGTATCTCCAATTGTATTAAACAAAGCTTCCTGATTCACTGTGACTGGTGCAAACGGAGCCGTCACAAATAATACTTCCATATCTTGTTCCCTGCAAAATTCCAGCAGTTCTTTTAATGCAGACATCGTTCTGTCATCTAACCCGGCTCTTACACTGGTTTCGAAGCCGGACGGCTCTTCTACATATCCCCAGGCATCCACCCATTCCCATCCCTTGTTATGACACACACAGCGGTTATCGATATATTCCCATGCCTCAGGATAAGAGAGGTTTTGCTTATTTGCATGGTATTTGGAAATATCCAGATATAAGGAAAGCAGGTCCGTCTCCTGCGGCACTTTTCTTTTACTGACATAATTGTATATATACTCTATCCTTACAGGCGAAAGAACATCCATGCTGTCCGAACCGTTGCGCATGCCGGCTTCATAGACAGTTCCTCCAAGTATTTGAAAATCCCTCATCTCTATTACAAATATTTGCGGCTTATGGCTTCTTAATGCTTCCTTCATATAATAAAGGCGCGCATCCGCCTCCAGTGAATTCGTAGCATATGAATAAGATGTAAATCCATAGTCATGCCATGCTTTTAACGGCTGCCAGTACACAAATGCCGAACTGCCGCCGATGTAAATCATATCCAGAGGGCCTTCTTCATACAGCCCGGTAATACGAATCCGGTCATTACTTGCATTTCGAAATAAGTTCGTCACAGAAAGATAACTTCCCAGAAGAAGCGAAAAAAACAGAAGGCAGGATAGCATTTTTATTATTTTGCTTTTCATTTTCTAAAATCCCCTGTAAATAAATTCTGCCGTGCTGTACCCCGGCCCGTATATTCCTTCGATCAGGATAAATACAAAAAGAAACAGCCACACACTCCATCGGAATGGAAGAAACTGCTTTTTCATCCACAAACGTGCCCCGCCATATTTTTCATGAAGCACTGACACCAGAATCAAAAGAAAAGTTCCAGACAGAAGAATATTCTGATCCCTGTAAGACAGGCCCATTGCAGCAAAACTTCCGTCGAAAAATATCCATGGATTAAATATAGAAAAACCGTTTCTTATTTCTGACAGCGCACTGCTCATTCCGTCCAGTCTGAAAAACATATTTCCCACTGCTGCAAGAACGAATACACGCACTGACTGAAACAGATGCCATCCAAAATTATCTGTACGAATCCCGCATACAGCTATCATTTTCGCAAAAAACGGCTGAAAAATCCTTCCAAACGTAATGCAGCTCCAAAACCACATCCCCATCCCAAGAACATACTTCCACGCCCCGCCATGCCACAAACCAATGAACAGCCATACACAAAGCATAGCCAGATAAGAAGGGATCTGCATGGAAGCCTTTCTGCCGGCATGTATTTTCAGCCATCCGGCCAGCTTTTTCCAGACATTTGTCCTCATAAGCGTATACAGAATATAATCTTTCAGCCATGCTCCAAGTGTAATATGCCATCTCTGCCAGTATTCCTGTACACTTTCTGAAAAAACGGAGTCCTGAAATTCTCTGGCAGTTTTATGCCATAACATTCCGATGCTCCCAGAATAATATCCATGCAGCCTGAAAAATCTGTATACAGCTGCAGCATAAAAAGAAATGCTGCCGTCCAGACATATAGTCCCCTGTAAGACTCCTGGTCTGCATATATCACATTCACCAGTATGGCTGCCCGTTCTGAAATAACGAGTTTCTTAAACACGCCCCATAACATCCGCTGTACGCCGGATGCAGCTGTTTCATAGTTAAATCTATGCCTTGCACCAAATAACTGCCCGCTCAGTTCCCCGGCCCTGGAAACAGGTCCGGATGTCATATGCGGATAGTATCCTAACAGCAGAGCCATTTTGAACGGGTTTTTTTCTGCCTCTGCCAGGCCCCAGTATACATCAGCCAGATACCCGATACTAATCAGCGTATAAAAACTGATTCCAATCGGCGCATCTAACTGCAGTGTTTCCAGAAGAGGTTCTTTATGAAAAAAGCGCAGCAGTATATTCCAGTTATAGATAAAAAAGTGACTGTATTTCAGTACAGCCAGCACTGCAGCATTAAAAAATACACCGGAAACCAGCATACATTTTGCTGCTTTTTCATTCCCTGCTTCCTTAAACCTGCTCATATGTACAGCCAGATATCCTGTCACCGCTGCATTCGCCAGAAAAATAATTCCCATCTTCCAGCCTGAAGACATTCCAAAAAAGTAAACGCTGAACAAAAGCAGCGCCTGCCACTGGAATTTTTGCAGTACTGTATAATAAATAAGCAGAGAACACGCAAACATAAAGAAAAAATGAAACGATGTTACTGACATCATGATTTTTTCTGCCCCTCTAAAATCTCAGTTATGCCAATCCCTGTCCCCCAGAAAAAGCAGACTCTGCGTCCGTCAATCGCTGGTGCCGGACAGGGAGTATCCATTCTGGTAAAGCCATCCTTCTGCAGATACTCAGCTGTCTCTTCAAGGTCGTCTGTTTCATAACAAATATGATAAGGTGCATTCCTGTATCTTTTCAAAAGACCGTTCACCACAGAATCCGGCGCTGCGGGACAGACCAGTTCAATGCGGTAACCGTCTTTTTCCAAAAACTGAATATCTGCTTTCCGAAAGCCGTCAGACAATACTTCTCCCGCTTTTTTATATCCAAGCATATAAAACTGCTGTCTTGCCAGATCCATGTTTTTTACAAGATATCCTATATGATGAATCTTCATTTTCCTAAAAGCTCCCCGATTAAATCTGCCATTGCGCCGACATTCTTTAATTTCTGTACTGCTTTCATATCAAATTTAACGCCAAACTCAGATTCAGCAGAAGAAATTAGCGCAATATGAGTCAGAGAATCCCAGCCGTCAATATCTGCTGCAGTCATTTCATTCGAAAGCGTAATACTGTCTTCATCAAATACATCCCTGAATACTTCTGTCAGCCTGCTATAAATTTCTGTTCTGTCCATATCATTTTCCTCCCTCATTGACTTTTATTACATCATTCTTTCTCTGATATCCACTGGTATTCATCATCCAGACCGTATTTCCATCCTGATCCTTTGATACTGCCTCAAAACCCTGGATACCATAAAAATCTTTTACCATGCTGTTTTTTGCAGTCGGATAATAATACCCGTAAATTACATGAATATCCCTTTTCCGGCATTCCTGCACAAGTGCATCCATCATTGCATATTCCATATCGCGTTTGAGTACCCGGCAGCTCATAATCCAAAGCTTCATATCCAGAATCTTTCCCCTCTGCCTTCCAATCAGGGCAGATACCACCCCGTTATCTCCAAAACGGTCTTCCAGTTTTCCGTAAAGCGTTATATATTCGCTGCTGAGAGCGGCATGCTCTATTTCGTCCTGTGTATACCGTTTTGTAGTCAGGTTAAACTGATTGCTTTTATTTGTCAGCTGTGCAATCCTTGCCATGTATACGGGCTGAAACGGACAGATCTCTGCATGCATATCCAGTGACAGAAGATAGTCTTTGTAATTTGAAAAGCTGTTCTGCATTTCTCTGCGTTTTGCATTCCCGCGGTACATCTCATTCCGCTTCAAATCATCTGCAGAAAAACTGGTCATTTCAAAATATCCGGCTCTGTCTATCGCGTAAATATAATGTTCCGGCTTATCGAGCACTGCCACAGCTGCCTGTGGAACCTGCTGCCTGATAATTTCCCGTTCCGCCGGATTATCATCCACAAAAACAAAGGATTCCGGCAGCAGCGAAAGCTCGCTGGCCATTTTCTTTAAGTTCAGGCTTTTAGGTTCCCAGTCCGCCTTTATCTGCACAAACTCATCCGGTTTTAAAACCATCTGCGGATGATTCAGCCCTGCCAGGGCATTTTCTTTCTCGTTTTTAGAAATGATTCCCAGCAGTATGCCCTGTTTTCTTAACGCCTTTAAATATGCCTGAAATTCCGCATATGCTTCTCCCTGCGGGCTTCCAGGTCCAATTTCCAGTCCTTCTGCCCCGTCATCTCCCACAATGCCTCCCCATAGTGTATGATCCAGATCTAAAGCCAGAGCCTTTTTATTTTTCCCGAATACAGACTTAATAATATTCGCTGCATTATATGCAAGCACCGGTACTGCTTTCTGGCTTAAAGCATATTTATACATATGCCAGAAGGACGGTTCCAGCCAGTCTTTTAATCCAAAGTCTGCAGACTGATAATTAATATCATTTATGTAAAAATTCTCATGACTGCCTGCATAATCATAAAATTTCTGGTTCAGCCTTGTAATAAAATTGGTTCTTCCATAAATACTGCTCGCATCCTGATTGCCCATAAGACGAAAATACGGATATTCAAAATTATTCTGTATCAGCGGACAGTGAAAATCATCCGCCAGTTTTTCCCACATCATTTCGAAATGCCTGTACTGCTGCTCTAACAGTTCATCGACTTCGCTTCTGCTGTCGGTTAATTCTGGAAACGCAGTGATATTCCGGTTTGTCGTATGGATAAAAATAAGATCCGGTTCCAGCGCAGCGAGTGCTTCGTTCCCAAACATAGCATCCTGCCAGTACTGTGCATACTCAGATTCATAGAATACCGGCCGGATTCCGTAATTCAGGAGAAAAAGTTCCAGCATTTCTTTGATATCGTGTGTCGTAGAGCCTCCTAGAACTGCTATTTTCTTTTCCAGTAAAAACGGCTGCTTCAAAAGTTCTTTTCGAAGAGCTTTTCTTTTTCTCATAATATAAGCTGCATCAAACGGATACTGAAGAGCTGTCATCATTTGATTCATATCAGATTCCCCTGTCTGTTTTTTTATAAAACTTATACCTGTCTGCTATTTATCCATTTAAAAATATATCAAAATCAAGATAACGCATCTGCAGTTTTGATAAATATCCGGCATTGCAGCCTCTTGGCGATACCAGTAACCGCTGCGTTTTATAATTTCTCTTTATTTTCTTAAAATCAGTCATCCCGGAAGATTTTAAAAGTTCTGAATCCATGCTCTTTCCGTTGACGAATGGATTGTCAATCATATCAGCCTTTTTCAAAAGCTCTCTCCACATCTTCTGAAGAATTCTGTGTTCTTTTCCGTCAGATGCAGCATAAAAATCATCAATAACTGCTGCCGTCCCTTTTCCTTTCTTAGTAAAATGATAAACGAGATATCCCTCAAGTTTTCCTTCTTTTCGCAGTATCATACACAAAGGTCTGTTCTTATTTCCTGCTAACTTCCAATCCATATATCTGTCACTTCTGACAAATCCAGCTTCAAATTTGTGGTTGATCTCATCCCATTCTGATTGCCTTAAATGTATCTGTGAACAAATTTCGACATCTTCATTCTCGTCCAGACATGCAGACAAGATTTTTCTCAAAAAAATACTGCGGTACAGTCTTCCTGATTTTTTAGAAATCGGATGATTCCCCATAAGCAGCCTGACTGGATTCCCTATTAAAATGTAATGTGTAAATTCGCATACCTGACGCCACCCCATTTTTATAAATCCTGGATAGGAATTCGCATTTGGGATTCCTATTATATATTCTGTTTCTGTATCCTGCAGCTCCTGGTCTGTAATCAGTCTGGTAAAAATATGTTTTCCACGGTATGCCGGTATCACAGCCGTATCATTGCTTTGGGAAACATCATGAAACAGCTGTGTACCTTGTGTATGTTCCACAAGCTTCATTTTCATAAATGCATTCATACCGGCAGGATGCCCGTCTTCTATATGTATTCTTACCGGATGTATAAGGCTTAATGGATTATCAAAATGCTTGTGGTAAAATCTTTCTTCTGTCATTCCATTTCCAAAAACACATTTAAAAATTTCATAGCTTTCTTTTTTCAGTGTCTCTTCCAAATCACCGCCTCCTCTTATCCATTATCTTTTCCATTTCCTGGCCCTTCGAATAAAATAAACCGCATACTCAATCATTCTTCCAATGATTCCCTGCCCGCATTGATTACCTGAATTCTTTTTCTCATATATCCACCTTGTTACAAAATCCTGTGCATTGACAAATTCATGTGCATGTTTCTTTAAAAATGTTTCCAGCATACAAAAATCACTGTCAGTCATATTATTAGGATGAAAGATAAATGTCTGCACTCCTCTTCCTGTAATTTTATGAGGGGTATCAAAAATAGCTGGGAGAAAGATCACATGTTGTTTCACATACGGACGTAATGCATATCCATCTGACACAAACAAAAATCTAGGCCTGAGCCTGTTTAATGCGCGTACCGTATTTTTGTCGAATGTATGACAGGGTGCAAAAAAACAAACCGGAATAATTCCCTTAGATTTCATGATTTCATATCCTTTTAAAATCATTTTAAACTGAATATCTTCTGGCTTTCCAGCCATTTCTGTCGCTGTTTCCACTGCCATCTGAAATCTGCTGCCGGTATGAGTGTGCAGTGTATGGTGAAGCCCGTGCTGTGCAATTGTCCAGTGTTTTTCCTGCCAGATTCTGCATTTTTCCCAAAAACGGCTGTCTGTATCTTCCGTAAAAGTCTTATCCCGGTTATCCGGTATAATTCCGGCAACTGGCTGTATTTTGTATTGATCTAACAGCTCTTCCATTCTGTGCCATTTCATTTGATTCATTTGCGGACAGGCATCGTCCAGCCGAAGTATAAAATATGCCATATGTACTCCATTTCTTTTCTGGTGTCAGACAAAGGAACCTTCATTCATAAAAAATCAACCAAAATATCATAATCAGCCGTACTAATTCTTGCCCTTCTTTCATCTTCCCACAGCATAACTCCCGCTTTTTGCTCAGACCGGCAGTCTGTAATCTTCCAGGCAGTTACTTCTCTGCCCATAATCCTTGGAAGCTGGTATTCCCGAAACGAATATGCTCTCAGCTGATTTTGAATCTGATACGCTGTACCATTTAAATCTATTACTAAATTGTTATAATCAAGAACTTTTTTTGAAAAATAAGATGCTCCTTTTACCGGCTGATGATACGATTCATAGCTTCCAGCCAGTAATGCTGCTGCGTTTTTTATAATAAGTATTTTTCCTTCTTCCATGCACTTTAGATACAAATCTCTGCTAGTCATATCATCACTCAATTCAAATGATGACTGTGCAATAATCTTACCCGTATCAATTCCTGCATCTATTTCATGTAATGTAACACCTGCTTTTTCTTCTCCATATAAAATAGGCATAACTGACGTATACATTCCCCTATATGCAGGAAGAAGCGAAAAATGAATGTTATACAGCTTCCCGTCTTTAAACATTTTGGGATTTAATATTCTGTCAAATTCGGCTGATATAAACACAAGATTCTCAATTTCATATAATTCTTCCATATTCTTTTCTATAAGTCCGTATTTTTTTATATGTGCACGGTACGAACGCTGCCATCCATCTATTCCCATATCTGTTCTGTTGCAGCATGCCGCAAAATTACTATCATGCATATAATTATGAATCATATAATCCATTACATCACATGCGATATTATTTTTTCCTGCCACACATATTGTTCTCTTAGCAGACATATCTCATTTCCCTTCCTGCTGACACTTCTCATTATTGAAAGTTATACACTTATTTAAAATGATTAACTGCTTCTATTACATATTGCACTTCTTTCTTTTTCATTCCATAATAAACCGGAAGGCTCAGTTCTGTCTGGCTGATTTTTTCTGCTACCGGCAAATCCCCTTCTTTGATTCCTAAGTCTTTATAGCACTCCTGCAAATGTATAGGAATAGGATAATGCTTATTTGTCATAATTCCCTTTTTTAACAGATAATGTTCCAGTTCATCCCGCCTTTTGCTTTTAACTGCAAAAATATGCCATACAGGATCTGCATCAGAAATAACTGACGGTAGAATTATTTCTGGATTTGTAATACCTTCCAGATACATCTTTGCTATTTTTTTTCGCTTCCTATTCATTTTGTCTAAATAGGGAAGTTTTACATTTAAAAAAGCCGCCTGAAATTCGTCCAGTCTGGAATTGTATCCTTTGTAAATATGATGGTATTTATAATCGCATCCATAATTTCCTAAACTCTTAATTTTCTCAGCCATTTTACGATTATTTGTCACTACTGCACCCGCATCACCCAGTGCACCCAGATTTTTCCCTGGATAAAAACTAAATGCAGCAGCATCGCCAAACGTACCTGCTTTCCTGCCTTTGTAAGATGCCCCATGAGCCTGTGCACAATCCTCAATAATATACAGATTATGTTTACGGGCAATATTCATAAGGACATCCATTTCACACATCTGTCCGTAAAGATGCACCAGAATCACTGCTTTTGTTTTTTCTGTAATCAATGGTTCAAATTTTTTTACATCAATATTAAATGTATGAATATCCGGCTCTGCCAGCACAGGTACTGCGCCCGAATATGTAACAGCCAGCGCCGTTGCGATAAAAGTATTGGCCGGAACAATAACCTCATCCCCTTCTTTTATGCCAGCTGCTTTTAAAGCCAGCATCAGTGCATCTAGTCCGCTTCCGGTTCCTATACAGTACTCTGCTCCAAGATATGCTGCAAATTTTTTCTCAAATTTCCGGTCTTCCGCTCCTCGTATATACCAGCTGCGATGAAGCACCCGCTCAAATGCTTCTTTTAACTCTCTGTTTAGTTCTCTTTCCATAGGAAGAAAACTTACAAATGGTACATTCATGTATATTCTATTCCCTTCCTTGCAAATCTTTTTTTACAAAATCAAGAAATTCATCGTAATTTCGTATATAATCTGATTCATCATATAATTCAGAGGCCAGCACAAGCAGCACAGCATCTTTAGAGAAATCATACATTTCACGCCACATGCTGTTTGGAACATATAGTCCCTCATACGGTTTTTCAAGAGGTATCACTTTTGTATCTGTTCCGTTATCCAGCTTGATCTTACAGTTTCCATGAATGCAGACCAGAATCTGTTCCAATGATTTATGTGCATGATATCCTCTGACAACGCCCTCAGCTGTTTCATACATGTAATAAACTCTTTTTATCGTAAACGGAATATCTTTGAATTCTTCCAATGCCACTAACTGTCCCCTGTCGTCTCCATGAGGCTGAAACATATATTTTACAACCTGCACAATAACACCTCTTTCTTTCAAGTACATTCTTTCTATTCTTACAGCCTGGACCCGGTTATGAAATATTTCAAGCCATAATAAAAATCATACAGCATCGCATCCATATATTTGATCCGATCCTTCCACGACGCCCCTTCTCTTTTCTTCGCTGTCCATTGAAGCTGGCGCAGACGCAGTTTTTTTAACAGCCCGTTGCACAATCCTCCTCTTACTTCATTGGAAATATAAATATGTTCCATAATATCCTGATAGTCACGCAAAAACTCCTGGTTCGCTGTATTGCTGATGCCGTTTAATTCATACTGCATCATACGGATATGCGCAAAATGAAATTTTTCTCCACGTTTTGCCAGATAAGGCCAGTATGTCATATCTTCAATTAACCGGTAATCTTCCAGAAATCCTCCCGTCTCCCTTAAAAGATCCATGCGGTAAAACACAGAAGGCGTTGATATAATACATCTTGATGCCAGAAGTTCATTGCATTTTCTGCTGTCCAGCTTTTTTAAATAATTAATATCACGGTCAGAAGGTGTAACTGTACAAAGCCTCCCGTTTCTGGCTCTTAGCCTGTAAAACATCGTATTTTTCACAACGTCTTTTTTCTGCTTCCCGGCTTGTCTGCCAGTGTTTCTTCTCAGCACATAAGTCTGTCCTGCTAAAATTCTTGCATTCAGCCGTTCTGCTGTTCTGACACATTTTGCAATCATATCGTCGCTGTAAAACGGATCATCTGTCGTAGCCAGTTTCACATACTTTCCTTTTGCAAGGCGGATTCCGGCATTGACATTTCTGCTGGTTCCCAGATTCTGCTCAAGATGGCTGATGACCACATTCTCTATATTTTCTTTTTGATGACATTTTATATACTTTCGTATCCGGTCTTCATATTTTGCAAAATCAGGAGAACCGTCATCCTGCCAAATCAGTTCCAGCCTGGGATAGGTCTGGTTCAGTATACTGTCAAGCACCTGAAAAATACCTTCAAATTTTTTGTATGAAATCAATATTACAGACACTAACGGATCTGCCATTTAATCTGCTCCTTTTCCCTTAACTGTGTTCCTTCAAATGAAGCCGGCCAGTCATTATTTTAGCTGCATGTATCAGGTTCCAGACAGCGTTATATACATAGCTGATTCTGCAGTAAGACCGGTATGAATCTTTGGAAAGCCTGTACAAAAACCCGAACATCCCGTCATAAAATCCCTCTCTGCAGACACTTCCAATTTCCTCAAAATTTGTTTTCAGTATATGCACAGCAAATGTTCTTTCCTCTTTTGTGTATTCCCTGTATTGTCTGTTGTACTGAGCCTGATGTGCCATGAGGGAACGCAGCCACTTTTTCCTGCACATAGCCTGGATGCTCTCATCCATTTGTTCTGACACTGCATACCGGTACAGGCTGCCGTCTGTCGAAAGTGCTTCATACATACGGGCCCGGTTTTTTTTAGAATTTGTAGTGCTCTGCGGATTCTGTCTGTAATAATAAATTCCCTTTGTAAATAAAACATCCCTGCAGTTATAAAAAATTTTTCTGCTTGTAAATTCATCCCCGTTAATAAGCCCGGGATCAAATCTGACAGAAAGAATCAAAGCCCGTCTTACAGCGATGCAGCCATGAATCGTCCAGTCCAGTGACAGCACAAACGCTCTTTTTCCATTCACAGCCTGTCCTGTAAAGCAGCTGGCTTTTGCAGTTTCTGTCAGAATTGTGCCATCGTCATTTACGGAATAGGAAACCGGAGATATTGCCGAGGGCAGACGGCCGGCTGCCTTCAGATATTTTTCTGCCATCTTTTCATACTCTTTGAAACAGTGCCTGTCCAGATAATCATCTGCGTCAAGTATCTGTACATAATCACCGGTCACATATAACAGAGCCGTATTTCTGGCCGCGGCTGCCGTACCGGAATGTTTTTGATGTACCGCTTTAATCCTCTCATCAGCCTTTGCAAATCCGTCAGCCAGAGCGCCCGTGCGGTCCGAAGATCCATCGTCCACAATAATAAGCTCCCAGTTTCCATAGGACTGGTTTCTGACCGAATCTACTGCCTCTTTGATATATTTTTCCGCATTATAAGCGGGCATGATAATAGAATATTTCATAAATAGTTTCCTCTAAAACAGATTTCGAAGTGAGATATGCAGACAGCTGCTTACAGCCAGTACGAATAAATACAATTTTAACTGTATGCATTTAAAATAAATCCATTTTGTCTGTTTATAATCCAGACTGTTTAAATCTGACAAAGCCTGGCTGATATAAGGATGCTTCACCATTTCTTTTAAAGCATTCCGTTTCAGGTGCAGGCCAAGCGGGCATTCGGGATGATTGAAAGTAATCATAATCTGTGCCAGCAGCTGCTCCAGGCAGAACCGTTCATAGCCGTATCTGTGACATGCGTCTGCTGTATGGATATACTGTCCCAGCTCCTTCATCCAAGCACATCTTCTGTGCCACTCGCCGCTATGATATTTTTTTGTTATGGAAGCGGCATGCTGGCGGTAGTAATAACCATACTCTTCCAGCAAAAGCACCTTATCTGCCCTTCCTGTGATCTGATAAATAAAGGGCAGGTCTTCTCCTCCTGACCTCATATGTTCCGGGAAACGGACATCCGCATGTTTTCTTAAAAACTCTGTTTTAAACAGCTTCGCCCATGCCGTTCCAAACATCGGAAGCTGCAGGGATTTTGTCAGATAAGTCGGGTCCAGCACCTGGAGCTGCAGGGATTTTATTTCTTTACCTAAAAACAGCTTTTCTTTTGGCCCGATATAGTCTGTATGTTCTGTTATTCCATTTTGGGCAGCTGAAAAGCTCCATACCGTCATATCCGGAAAACCGGCAAGGCTGCTTTTTACATATGCCTTTTCAAGCATATCTTTTTCCATCCAGTCATCCCCGTCTACAAAACAGATATATGTTCCTTTTGCTTCTGCAGCTGCCTGGTTTCGAACCGCTGAAAGTCCGCGGTTTTTTCTGTTTTCAATTACCCGGACACGTTTATCAAAAGCCTGGTAATCTCTTAATAAAGCCAGATTTTCCTCACAGGTATGATCGCTTACCAGCAAAATCTCAATTTCTTTGAGCGTCTGCGCACAAAGAGAGTCGATGCATTTTTTTAAATATTCATTGCTGATTTGATAAACTGCTACCGCAGCTGTCACTTTTGGTTCATCCGTCATTTATGTCACATTGTCCTTTTTATTAATGTTTTTGCAGCTGGTTTTCTCTTATCATATCCTGTAAAATCGTATAAATAACCGGCAAGATGTTTCTCAATATAAGCAGTCTCCTTTTTTACCGCAGAATTTCCTGCAAACAGCTGCGTATTTTGAATCGAAACTGCCGGATTAAAAAAGGCTTTTTTTCTGACATGCTTATGAATGCCTAAAAAGTTTTCAATTTTTCTGACCGTATCTTCGTATTGATAAATCAAATCTTCAAAATGAATCAGAAGTACATTTTTACTGCTGTAATCAGCCCCGTTTCTGCAGTAGCGGTAATAATCTGCAAAAAGCAGATCGTTAACTGCACTCGCACCGGTTAAACCAATGCCGCAAATTCCAGCTACCATATTTTTCTCCTAATTACTGATACTTTTTTCTTCTATCTTATCTTCCATAAAAAGCGGCAGACACAGATACATCAGTATCATTGGCAAAGTCATCAGACAGTTTTCTGCCATGGATATACATGCAAACAAAATACATGACATAACCGGCAGATATTTCCATCTTCCCGCATAGGAAGAAAATGAAAACCGAAATGCACGCAGGCATAAGAGCACTATAAAAATAAAATAAAAGAATCCATTGAAGAATCCATAGTTCTCCATCAGTCCCAGATAAACATTGTGGGAAGCAAAGTCCGTTTTTGCAGATCCGTCACTGAACATTTCAACGTGTTTCCACGTTTCCTGCCACAAATACATCCTTCCATTTGTAAAGTCTCCCCGTTCTGTTAATATTTTTGATTTCATAAATATTGAAGAATCTAAATATCCAAATGACCAGATCAAATATAACATTCCCAGAATAAAAACAGCGCCCAGCATTACCCATACTAATTTTTTTCGAAACAGACGGATCTGAATTTTATATTTTTTCTGATCTGCGATCATCAGCATAACAATCTGCATAGCCACTGCTGCAAATGCACTTCTGCAGCTTGATATAAATACAAAAAACAGACTGGCTGCCACAAATACTGCTGTCCTTCCTGTTTTTCTGCCATATACTGCATCTGCTGTCAGCTTTGAAATATAAAATGTAAACAATGCAGCAGCAAATATCCCAAATGAATTCGAGGTTGCCATTCCTCCCGCAAAATTGGAAAGTGTCAGCCTCTGCTTTGTAAAGGCATAAATAAGCACCATGAAAGAAAAGCCTGCAGAAATCCGGCAGATCTTATCATACATTTTTTCATAACTGTCTGCAAAAACAGCAGACCTGATCAGCAGATACATAAAAAACATCGCTGTCCCATAAACAAAAGGCCTGATACTGGCATAAAGAAACCCGTCGATGATAAATGTAGAAATAAACAGGCCATATACTCCGTCAATAACAGTGAAATTCCTTTTTGCCAGCATACAGATTTTTCTGACAGACACCAGCGCTGTGCCTATAAACAAAAAGAACAAAACCCTTTCAGATATCTGCCCGATTACAAGATATGCAAATCCTGACGCCACAAATAACAACAGTGCCGCTGTATACAAGTATCTGTTACACCGTATTTTCATATTTTTTTACTGCTTTCCCGTAAATTCTCTTGATATTTTCTATATACCGGCTGCGGTTATCCAGCTTTTCTGCACGCAAACGCGCATGTTTAGATTTGTCTGCATAGTAATGTTCATCCGAAATCAGACGGCAGATTTCTTTTACATATTCATTCCCGTGCAGGCAGATTTTTCCGCATTCTTCGCTGACAATCTCTTTCAGCCCTCCCGCTCCGCTGCATATGACAGGTTTTCCCAAAGCCATCGCTTCAACTGCCGCCAGACCGAATCCTTCCCATTTCGAAGGCATGCACAGAATTTTAGCATGCTTTAGAATCCGGTATGGATTTTCCAAAAATCCTGTCATCGTAATTACATCCTCAAGTCCTAAATACCGAATCCGCTCCTGTACCTGGCCGCTTAGTTCCCCGTCTCCAATCATAACCGCTTTTACCTCTGGTCTTTTTTTATAAACTCTGGCTGTAATTTCTACAAATGCTATCGGATTCTTTGGTTCGGAAAGCCTCCCTAGAAATGCCAGGCTGTAGTCATTTTCCGAATCCGGCTTCTGTCTGGATTTTTGAATAATCTGCATCGTGTCTATTGGATTGTGAATGACAGCAGATTTGTGCCTTAAGTATGTTCCAAAAATAAAATCGTCCATCACACAGTCCGATACCGTCAGGATTTTATAATACCGCATACAGGAAATGCCATAAGCTGCAGAATAAAGCCCAAACCTGCGAAGCCATGGAGCATTATTGTGCAGATGACTGATCAGAGGAACTTTCGTTTTCAGCATGGAACAAAAAAGCCCGGCCCGGAAATCGTGCGCATGAATCAGGTCCGGCTGTATCTTATTTACAGCCCGGCTAAGCTCTCTGATGCAGATTTTTTTTATTCTATAGTGTGGAATTTTGTGTTTTAACAGGATATCATGTATACTGCCATCTGGTGATACATATACACTGTCAGCCATTTCTCTGGTATGATTTATAATTGTTATGACGACATGTTCCGCACCAGAATAGCTTCCCGATGCCAGTACATGCATCACACGGATTTTAGACATCAGAAACCTCCTTTGGCATAAATCTTTTTCATCTTTGCACTGACAGCTTCCAGTCTGAATTTTTTTAATCTGCTGTATGGTTTTCTCTCAGACGTCATAACTGTCCCTTTTTCTGACAGACTGATCACCGCAGCAGCGATTTCCTTATGGTCTGCCGGATTCACAAGACAGCTGTTTTCAAGTCCTTCCAGCAGGTCCCGGTTTCCCCTGATCCGGCCTGCTATACATGGCAGGCCGGAAGCCATAGCCTCCATAAGGCTCATGTTAAGCCCTTCTCTTTTGGAGGGCAGAATAAAAATATCTGCTGCCGCAAGCAGTCCGGGTATATCCGTACGGTATCCAAGCAGATGAAGATGAGCGCTGACTCCCAGCCTTTGTGCCAGCTTTTCCAGTTCATTTCCCAGACTTCCTTTTCCGGCAATCATGTAATGCAGGCTGGCGTATTTGAGCGGATCTGCCTTTTTTATTTCAAAAAGTGCTTCAATGACAGCTTTATGATTTTTATTCTCATTCAGTTCTCCTGCTGAAAAAAGCATGATATCACTGTCTTTCAGGCACAGGCTGGCACGTACCTTTCCCCTGCATGTATTGTGAGGTGCAAATTTTTCAATATTCACACCGGCTCCCGGCAGAGCATGTATCCGCTTTGCATGGAAATGTTTTTTTGCCCTCTGATAGTCTTCCTTTGTAATCGTAATCAGATCATCTGTCACCCATGAAAACAGCCATTCAGCCGGATAATAAAGCAGCCAGTTCCGTTTTGGAGCACCGCTGAAAAAATGAAATCCGTGTGCCGTATAAAATACTCTCGTTCCGTATGTTTTCCTGTACTTTGCAGCTTCTGCACGAACGAGCGCAGCACATATTGGAGAATGACAGTGAATAAGGTCAAAGTTTTGTTTCAGTAGTTTTTGAACCTGAAGTGCAGACTTAAGCTGGCATCCGGCTTTCCAGATGTTCCTGGAAAAATCAATCTGTACGGTATGTACGCCTTTTGCCCTCATTTCTTTCGCAAAAGCGTCTATTTTTTCCTGTGAGTTAATGTCTTCTTTACTGTGGAAATTAGCGGCTGCTGTAACCTCATAACCCATTTCAAGAAGGATTTGTATATTATTTCTGTTAAAATTGTCCAAAAGCGAAGCCACAGAAGCGATACAAAGTGCCTGTTTCTGATGCAGACAATTGTTATTCCCTGCCTTCCCATTATGAATATCCAGTTTCATTTTTCATCTCCAGTCAAAACAGCATATTCCAGCTTTAAGGATTTTCGCAGGCAGTCTTACCTGATATCCAGCAATACAGCCCCTATGACAGGCACATCATTTTCAAGATAAAACTCTATTGCATTATTAAGTACAGAATAGGAAGTTGCTCCTATTTTGCACACTGCAGCGACTGCGAAATCATGTTCCGGCAGTTCCCACTGTGAACTGCCTTTTGATAAACTCTCCCCCGCTGCTGCCTGTATGCCCTGGTCTTTCAGCTGATCTGTCAAATATTTCAAAAATTCTGTTTCCTGTATCCCAGGTGTAAACTCTGTCAGCAGGCACAGCTTTTTAACCTTCTGTTTTTTACACGCCAGACTGATCCGGGCCATCATCTGTCTAACACTGTCTTCACCATTTACCGGAGCGCTCATAGATGCTTTGAGTTTTAATTTCCCATAAAACGGGATTCTGTAGTACGATTTGAATTCCTGCTCGCTTCTAATGACGCCTTTCAGTAAATAACTGCAGGCAAACATACAGCCGTAAATAAAAATGCCGCCACAGCATCCTAAGATGATGTATTTGAAACTGATCTGATTAGCCGCCGGATTGTCCGCTTCTGCTGATTCTTCTTCCTGATCCGGCTGCGCTTCCTTTTCATATACCTGCTTTTGCTCTTCATTTAGTGCACTGACCAGCGCATTCAGATTTGCCTGCTGTGATTTTAGAAGTTCTCTTTTTTCACGCTGCTGAGCCTGCAAAGTACTGTCTGTTCTTGTACTATGCGTATCATCCAGAAGTGTCAGTATATGATTCCCGCAGAATTTTTTTACAGAAGAAGCATATTCTTTCAGGGAAATCTGTATAGCTTCAGCCAGCTGGTCTGCCATTTCAGCATCTTTTCCTGTCACTTCGATATACAGTAGTTTTTGAGTTTTAAAAGCATCTGGATTTTCCAAAATCACCTGTCTTTGAGCTTCTGCTGCTTCCCATACTGAAATCAGTTCTGTCAGGTAAGGAGCTTTTATCGAATCAAATTTCTTATTCTCTTTTATTACAGCCTCTGCTGCTTTTCCATATCTAAGAAATGATAAATAACTTTCAGCTATTTTAGGAAGTTCCTGAATGGATGCATCCTCTATGCAGTAGAGCAAAACCACGTGTTCCTTAGAATATGCATCCGCCTGCATCAGCACAGAGTTCTCTAAATATTCTTCCAGTCCGTCTATATCTGTTTTTATCCGCACCGCTTCCGTAACACTGCTGCGTTCTTCCTTTGTTAATTCCTTCTCTTGTGATACAGTTTCAGCTGATGTATCCGCAGTTCTATTTTTCAGATAACTATATCCGCCTAAAAGTAATGCTCCGGCAATTGCAAATACCGCTGCCTGCTTCCATTTTCTGCAAAAACTGTAAAGTAAGTCCAGAAAATCAGCTTCTATATCATCTGATTTTTTGTAATCATTCATTTTTTCCATTTCAAAACTTCTCCTGCTCTATATTTGTACCGCCAGCATCTATGTGCTGCTCATGATTTCCGCTACAGACTGCATGATTCGAATGTACATAGCATAACTGCTATTTTTCTCCCTCGAACTCGTCCAGATTTTCTTCAGCTCATGACCAGACAGATTCGGAATTCCAAACAGCAGCTCTTCTGCATCAGATTCTAAAATACTGCAGATATTTGCAAATGTTTCCAGGCTCATACAGCGCGTCCCGCGTTCTATATGCCCCATAAATGAAAGGCAGATCCCGCATTTTTTCGCAAGCGCATCCTGTGACATCCCTTTTGCCTTTCTTGCCTGGCGAATCCTCTTTCCAATACCGGTATAGTCCAGTTTCTGCATATACTCCTCCCACCTTTTTCATGTCTTAAATCAAACCTGCACAGATTGCTGCAGTTTCTTAAAAATAATTTTCATACATAACTTTTTGTTATAAAATGTTATCTAAAAGCATTCTATAGCAATTCTTTTATTTTTGCAACTCTTAAGATTAAATTGGTATATTTTCAATAATTTCTCATTGATATTTTGCACTTTTTCTGTTTGTTTTTGTGCAAAATGTTTAAATTCTCTTACTTCAAGGCATCACACAAAATATTTTATCAGATATAGATTAAATGTGTAAATGTATCATTTCAAAGATATAAAAGTCATAACCAGATCCCGCAGACCCCGCATAAATTAAGAAGCTCATGGATTTTCAAACTTGATTTCATACATAACATTTTATAACAAATTGTTGCCTGGTAGTATCTTTAATCTGATAACTAAAAGGAGCTGCTGCACTAAGCAAACTATATACAGGATATAGTATACAGCTATATCTTGTATCAATTTTCTTAATGCGGCAGCCCCTTATAAAAGCTGTCCTTAGTATCTGTTTTATTGTTTATATCTCAGACTGCCATTCTGCAGCACTTCCAGCCTGCCCGCATACATTTCCTCGATAATTTGTCCGCATGGAACCTTACACATTTGCATCTGCTTTGACATATCGTGAACTCTGAAGGTCATCTGATTATGTTTTCTGCATTCATCAAGGTATGTCTGAATATATGGTTCTGCATCTTTCCTCGAAAGAATGCCTTCCTTGTTAAGCCGCATAAATGCAGAAAGCACACTAATGCATCTTGCACCGCCAAGACTTACTATCCCATTTCGTGCATTTTTATCGTCAGAACAGAAAACATATATTTGTTCACCCAGTTTTGTACTCAGCATTTGAAAGAGTACATAACTCTTTAACTCTCCAAGATTCTTTCCTTCACCGATTTTATCACAATCTGCCTTTAACTCTTGAAGAAAAGTCTCCTTCGATAACGCTGAATAATCCAATGCCTGAAGTCTTGTAAAATTTTCCTCAAAATAGCCATTCTTATATGCTTCACAGCCATTCCTGAGCATGCCTGCATACACAGCCTGCGCAGAATCTGAATAGATGGCATGCAATTCATCCATTATTTCCTCATCAAAAACACAATGAACAGTTCCATCTGAATTCTTTGCTTTCAGCCACTCAGATGAATTTCCTATATTATGCCTTTCCAGCTCAGTCTTTATCTGCTCATGACAATAAAACCGGTACCCCTGCATCTCCATGATCCGGTCGATCATTCGATTCTGGTCATCCTTCCGGATCAGATGAGTCTTTGAAATGAAATCAGTGTCCAGAAGAGCATATTTTACTTTTGCCACATGCTCACCTTAACCTTCATTACGAAAGCCCTTTCTGATTTTTTCCAGGTATTCTCTGTCTGATTCCTCCCTGCTATCTGTTAAAAGATCGTTTTCACTGTTATATTCCATATCATCAAGCAGACTGCCAAAGTATAAAAGCTCCCTGCTGTTTTGCTGCCATCCTAAAGCCTTTCCGGTAAGCATTATCCGCTCTGATATAAAAGAAGCATCAGCCTTTAGCAGTTCCCCTGCTTTAGCAGGTGTAATATTATGATTCTCAGCCAGGCGCAATACAGCCGCCTTATACGGTAGTGCAAATAATTCCATCAGTGTCAGCACATCATCTACCCATATTTTCTCACAATTGATACCATAAATCTTAGTCTGCTCATCCAGTATACGATCCGGCATCAGCAACAGTCCGGCAAATGCATTAGCTTCAAGATCTTCCTGCGACACAGCCAGATCATCAGCCGTTTTAGAATCCAGTAACGATCCGCTTGCAATCGTATCCGGATCTATATCTTCCGCATAGCAATGAATATGATACAGCTCATGACCTACGGCAAAAATCTGTTTGCAGATGGCAAGTTCTGAATTCACACAAAGAAAGAGCGTTCCTTTTTTTACGAATGTAAATGCCCACAGTTCCTCATCCTTAAACGGATACCTGAGTATTTCTAAAGGCAGTTCCCGCTTCCTTGCATAATTTGCAGCGATTCCAAAAATAGAATCACGAATGATCGTATTTCCACAATAATTTGCAGCAAAAGACTTTGCCTGAAAATCTATCTTTTCAAATTGCCCGGGCTGCCTGCTGAATAGGCTTTCCTCAAAAATATCTCCCATCAGTCTTCCTCCCAGGCAGTCATCATAACATTTCCATTCTCACGAACTCTTTTATGAAAGAGAATCATGTCAGCAAGCTCATCGGCAAGCTGCAGGGCTTGTTTTGCCTGTTCAGACTGAACCTTTCCCATAAAAGCATGAACCGCACTGGTATCAGCATGCACTGAAGATATCCTTGTCAGTTCCTCCATTTTCACATCAAGGTAATCCGCAATGGATTTAAGCTCAGCTGCATGAATCATACGTGTACCATTAAGCATCTTATTTACAGTCTGTTTATTTGTTCCGAGAGCATCTGCGAGTCCTGTCTGTTTTTTATTCTGCTTTTTAAGCAGCGCAAGTATATTTCCTGCAATCATCATATTCATATTAACCATTGAATCTGCCTCCTTCTCTGGTAAGAATCTCATTTTCTCACCTATATTATACATCGTAAAACCACAATGGTCAACATTATATTTACTTAATTTTATTTATGCAAAAAGTTGGTAACTATATTATTGATTTTCTCTGTCACAAATTGAATTTCACAATATGATGCATATACCAGTATACGTAATCTCAAAACATTTACCTTAATTTCCATTATCCAAAATGCTTTGCTAAAGCTTCTAATCCGTTTGTCTGCTGAACGTGTTTTACGGGCGGCCGCCAAAGCGCACCGCCCGTTTTTATAACTAAATCCAGCCAATTTATCTAATTTTTACACATTCGTCTGATTCAGCGACTGATCCAGCTGGCTTTCTAATTCTTCTGCCGCTTTCTGCTGTGCCTGGGCATCGACTTCTGCTGTCTTATCTTTTGAGGTAAATTTATTTACAAAATCCGGTACCATATCCAGAATTTTTGTGATACCATCCTGATTTTTGACATTTACAAGCTTTGTTGTACCGTTTTGAATCACCAGTACTGCACTTGGTGTAATTTTACCGCCCATACCGCCGCCGCCACTGTTTTTGTTTTCACCTGTAAATGCTCCTGCTGCAACACCAAAGGTCACATCTACCAGCGGAAGAATAATGGTTTCGCCAATATGAACGGCATCACCTACTACGGTTTTGGTTGTAATGAAACTGTCCATGCCTTTAAATAAGGATGCGACTGTTGTGCTGAAACTGTTGTCTGACATCTGTTTTTCCTCCTGTTTCTCAGAATATAGTTTCTACCTGTAATATTTCAGATATACTGCCCCGTTACTCTGTTTTTATTATTTACTGTATCAGGCAGCCTTTTGAACTTTTTTATGGCTGCTGTATCAAAAATCCGTTACCTGCGTTTCATAAGCCTTTTTACTATTTTCATAAATTCCCTGTCACGCACCAGCCGCAGCATGCTGAGCAGAAAAACATATACGGTTACTTTTCCACGTATAACCAGACTGCCTTCCAGATACAGCTTTTCAGATTCAAAATCAGGAATCAGGCTGCATGGATAGCGGTAAACCGCCGGAATCAGGCTCAGAATTCCTAATACCCCGCCCGTCAGCGCCGGATCTGAGAGCGAAAACGTGATATCCGCTTCAAATTTTCTAGGCTTATAGCTGCGGATCAGGCAGCAGAGCTCTTTCCATAAATGCCCCAGAACAAGCCGGTTTGTTTCGTCTTTATACTCTTTATAAACCTGACGGATTTTATCAGTTATTCCGCCTGTTTTTCCTGAACGCGGCTCCTTGTGTGAATCTTTTTTCTGTCCGCTGTTTTGGGAAGAAGCCTTTTTCTGCCGGCGTCTTTGTTTGGCAGAGCGGGATTCTGTTTCCTGCTTTGTTTTGTTTCCAGCGTTTTCTGACAGTTTTTCCTGTCCTGCTTCTGCCGGTATTTCTGCCGTGTTTTTCAGTCTGATTTCAGCAGATTCTTTCAGAGCATGTGACGCTTCTCCTGCTTTTTTCACCGATGTTTCTTTTTCTATATCTATATCTGTATCTATATCTGCTGGTATTTCTGCTGATATTTCTTCTGCTGTA
This sequence comes from uncultured Eubacterium sp., assembly GCA_910580075.1. GTDB lineage: Bacteria > Bacillota > Clostridia > Lachnospirales > Lachnospiraceae > Eubacterium_J. The sequence continues at coordinate 36,925 of CAJTVR010000008.1, forward strand.
TCTGCCGGTGTTTCTGCTGATATTTCTTCTGTATCTGCCGACGTTTCTGCTGTATTTGCCGGTGTTTCTTTTTCTATATCTGCCGGTGTTTCTGCTGATGTTTCTTTTTCTGTATCTGCCGGCGTTTCTATCTGTATTTCTTTTGGTATTTCCACCGGTGTTTCTTTCGCTGTTTTTACCGATGTTTTTTCCTGTCCCTGGCTTGCAGCATCTGTCTGATTTCGTGACAGATTCCCCTGCCCGCAGCCGGAATCTGCCTGCTGCGGACCACCCGGGCTCTGATTCGAATCTGCTTTCTGATTTTTTTTCCGGCCCCGCTGTCTTTTGCGGCTTTGCCGGACCTGTTTTCTGTCTGAAAGCCATGCAAGTGCTTTTAACACGTCAATCCCGGCTGCCTTAACTGTACTCACAATCCCCTTTGGCCCGTAGCTGAATGTGACATGAATCAGATGCAGCAGCCAGCTGATTTTTACCTGTATGCTGATATTTTTTACAGGATTTTTCTCCTCTGGATCTGCTATTCTTTCATTGTGCACCCTGATGTCATAACGTACCGGTACAAAGCAGACAAGCAGCAGTACTGCAAGAAGAAGCACAAACAGTGCGAGCAAAAGCCATCCGGCAGCCTGAAGCAGCATCAGAAGAAACAGTCCGATTGTTTTGATCATGTACTGTCACCTGCCTTTTCGTGCTGCCCGAAAAAATGTTTTACTTTAAACCCGCCTGTTTCTTTATAGACATCTGTCACAATCTCTGCTGCTATTTCCAAGGCCTCATCATAGCCTTTTGCAATTCCGACGATATAAAGATTCTGTTTCGGATAACATTTCTGCCGAAGCTCTCTGACTGGAATAATTTCCAGCAGGTTTGTCCCATATCTGCACAGCACAATAATAAAAGTATTTATAAGAAGTGCATTATGAGTGATTTTCCATTTTAAGCGCCTGATTTTTGCAGCTTTCTTAGGAATGCTTTCCCCAAGATACAAATTTTCATACCAAATCATCCATACTCCTTGCGGACTCCCGCCAAAGCATGCAGACATACTACAATATTGTGCAAAAAGAAATGCCGCACACGTAACCTAAAAATACTTTTTGTTTCCCCAAAGATTACTCTTTTTCAGACTCAGGTATTCATTATAAGCCTGCTCTAAAATCTGCTTTTCATTCGAAAATTTCAGCAGATGATATGCTTCATGAAACTTGTAATAACCGGAGTCCACAAAAAATTCTTCCCATTGTGGCTTACTGTAATAATTGTCCGCCATCATCAGATACCAATGGACTTCTTTTTCCACGGTATCCTCCGGTACATTAAAAGAATACTGGCTTGCACCGATATATTTGATGATTGCCGCATTCACACCAGTCTCTTCCAAAACTTCTCGGGCCGCTGTCTCCTTATAGTCTTCCCCTTCTTCAACAGTACCCTTTGGAAGAACCCAGCCCTCGTACTTATTCTTATAATTTTTATAAAGCAGCAGGATTTTACCGCGGAATATTACCACACCACCACAACTGGTTGCTTCTATCATTACAACACCTCCTGATGTGGCTTTGTAATAGAAATAGAAACAGGCGAAGCAGCCTTCTTTCTATTGCCTAAAACAAATAACTAAACAGTAGTATACCCCAATTCATGAATACATGCAAGAAAATCGTGGTGTTTTTTTAGAGAATCGTCTGGCCGCGGCAGTCCATTTAGAAAATCTGCAGCGCCAGACTGTTTTCAAAGTCTACAGCCGCAGTCCATCCAAAAAATCTGCAGCGCCAGGCTGATCTCAAAGTCTGACTGCTGCAGTTCATTCAGAAAGTCTGCGGCTGCAGTCCATTCAGAAAAAAGAGTATTTCATTTTGATGCCAGACACCCATCATGACATTCAATTGCAGTTTTTCAGACCCCAAACAGCACTTCATACGCTGTATACTCCCGCTCAAAATGATACCCCAGCTTTTCTGCCAGGCCCAGTGACCACAGATTCTGTGCATCCCATGCCGGATACCAGCCGCGTTTTAAACACTCCAGAATCAGTTTTGCCCCGCAGCGGTAAGCAAGTCCTTTTCTCCTGTAATCTTTTCTCGTATCAATCTCGATCTCAATGCCGCCCGGATACCCGGAATAGGAAGAAGCTCCTGAAACAGGCTCGCCGTCTTTTAAGATCACCGCTCCAAGCCCGTATTTTTGATACAGCGCATAGCTGTCATACTGTGCCGTCCAGTCCCTGCACCATTCAGACTGTCTGCAGCGCCAGAACAGTTCTTCATCCATCATCTTCATTGTATAAGCCGCATCCAGCCCGTCTGCTGCTGCCTGAAGGCTTTCCCTGTGAAAGATATCCGGTTCTTTTTTTAGTGCATAACGGACTGTTTTTTTCGCCCTTTTTAAATAGCAGCTTTCTATAAAAGCTGCCCAGCCATCGTCTTTTGGAACCAGAATCAGAAAATCCCTTCCGGCAGACTCTGCATAAAATATAAGCTCTTTGTCCGGCGCTCCGGCAAAAAAGCAGAAATCTCCAAGCAGGGCCATGGCTGAGGATGGATTTTCCAGGGAATCTGTATAGATATTTCCCATTACCCCTTTTAGACATGACCAGATCATCGTTTCCTGCCATCCTTCAAATAACCTGGCTGCTTTTTCTGTCTGTATCAGATGATAAACCATTTTTTCCTCTTTTTATTCTTCGTTTTCAAACAAAGGCGTCGAAAAATAGCGTTCAGCCGTATCAGGCAGAATGGTAACGACCGTCTTTCCTTTTCCAAGTTTTTTTGCCAGCTGGATAGCAGCAGCTACATTTGTTCCGCTGGATATTCCGCACATAATCCCTTCTAAGCTGGCAAGGTCTTTGGATGTCTGTATCGCTTCCTGGTCTGAGACAATATAAATATCTTCATAAATCTCCTGGTTTAAAATGGCCGGAATAATCCCGTCGCCAATTCCCATCTGCAGATGCGTCCCAATTGAGCCTCCGGATAAAATAGCCGCATTTTCAGGTTCTGCAGCCCAGATTGTAATATCCGGATACTGTGCTTTTAATACTTCCCCAATACCGGTAATCGTACCGCCCGTGCCAATGCCGGAACAAAAACCGTCGATCTGCCCTTCGGTCTGTTCTAAGATTTCCACCCCGGTATGATATTTATGGGCAATCGGATTTGCCGGATTTTCAAACTGCTGCGGTACAAATACATTCGGATCTTCGGCTGCCATGCGAAGCGCTGTCTTCATGCATTCTTCAATACATGCGCCGATATTGCCGGCATCATGAATCAGCACGAGCTCGGCTCCGTAATGCTGTACCAGTTTTCTTCGTTCTTCACTGACAGAATCCGGCATAATAATCCTTATTTTGTATCCGCGGACCGCACCAATCAGTGCAAGGCCGATGCCCTGGTTTCCGCTTGTTGGTTCTACAATTATGGTATCTTTATGTATTCTGCCTTCTTTTTCTGCCCGGGCAATCATCTGGTATGCCGTCCTTGTTTTGACAGACCCTCCCACATTCAGCCCTTCAAATTTCACGAGCACCTGTGCGCTGTCATCTGATACCATTCTGTTTAACCGGATCATCGGCGTGTGCCCCATAGCGTCTAATATATTATTATAAATCATGATCTGTCCTCTTTCTCTTCGCTTTTTCACTGCATTCTACTATATCATACTCTTGTGTCTTCGTAAATATGAAATTTAACTGCTGCTGAATCTTGAAATGTGCGGTATTTTATGCTATAGTATGTCCAAACCAAAAATTCATTTGCCGCCGGGTAACACTGCTTCCCATTCCGTCAGGCCACTGTACAGCTTTCTGTACGAGAAGGAATGGAGAACCAGTGTTTTTTATTTTGCGGCAGCTTAAAAATCAGGAGGTACTGCTATGTTTCGTAAAATGAGAAGAAACAGACAAATGTTAACTGAAGAAGAATGTATCAGGATTCTGGAAACAGATTCATCCGGCGTCCTGGCTGTCCTTGGAGACGATGATTACCCGTATGCGGTTCCGTTAAGTTTTGTATATGCAGACCGGAAACTGTATTTCCACTGCGCATTAAGCGGACACAAACTGGATGCCATACAAAGACATGCGAAAGTTTCCTTCTGCGTCATTCACCAGGACCAGATTGTTCCAGAGGAATACACGACCTATTTTCAAAGCGTCATTGCTTTCGGCAGAATAAAAATCTTACAAAACGATCAGGAAAAGCAGCAGGCAGCTGAAAAATTATCATTAAAATATGCCCCGGATGACTCTGCAAAAAACAGGGAAGACGCTATAAAAAAATCATGGAATTCCCTCTGCATGCTGGAAATGACGATAGATCATCTTTCCGGCAAAAAAGCAAGGGAACTGATTTAAAAACATAAAGAAAGAAGGTTCCTGCCATGCGCAAATCATCTGACGCAGACTGTTTTTTCGAATTTGCAAAATATTCCTCGCTCAATGTACTCGGCATGCTCGGGCTGTCCTGCTATATACTGGCTGATACTTATTTTATTTCCAGAGGAATCGGCGCTGACGGACTGACGGCCCTCAATCTTGCCATTCCTGTCTACAGCTTCATTCACGGATGCGGGCTGATGATCGGAATGGGTGCCGGCACCAGGTATTCCCTTTATAAAAGCCTTGACCATTCTAAAGAAACTGACCGGCTGTTTACAAATGCCGTGCTGCTGGCTCTGTCTGCTTCTTTGCTTTTTCTAATGACCGGGATCTTTTTCACCGGTAAAATAGTAACCCTGCTGGGAGCAGACGTGCATGTTTATCAGATGACAAAGACTTACCTAAAGGTCATACTGCTGTTTTCCCCGCTCTTTCTGATGAACAATGTGATCCTTTGTTTTGTCCGAAACGACGGAGCGCCCCAGCTTGCGATGCGCGCCATGCTAAGCGGCAGCCTTTCTAATATCGTATTAGATTATATATTTATTTTTCCATGTAACATGGGAATAACAGGCGCTGTACTGGCTACCGGAATGGCTCCTCTGGTAAGCCTTTTAATACTGTCCGCACACTTTTTCAAAAAGAAAAACCAGTTCCATTTCATTCCGTGCAGGCTGACGTTTCAAAGGATATCCGGCATTGTGATTAGCGGGGTTCCTTCCCTTGTTACCGAAGTATCATCCGGCATTGTTATGATGATCTTTAACGCTGTGATTTTAAATCTGGAAGGAAATACCGGAGTTGCCGCATATGGTGTGATTGCAAATATTTCCCTGGTCGTGATTTCCATATACACAGGAATTTCCCAGGGAATCCAGCCGGTAATCAGCAGACATTACGGTATGGGAAACCGCCGCAGCGCCCTGGCAGTGCTTAAATATGCCGTCGTATCCATGCTTTTGTTTTCTGCACTGATTTATGCCGGAATCTTTCTCTATGCAGAACAGTTAAGCAGCATCTTTAACAAAGATCAGAACGAACTGCTGCAGCTAATCGCCGTAAAAGGACTCCGCATATATTTTACTTCCTGTGCGCCTGCCGGGTTTAACATTATTATTTCCGCTTATTTCACTTCCTGTGCGCATCCGGTACCGGCAAACCTGATTTCCATGCTGCGCGGATTTGTTATCATTATTCCGCTTGCTTTTCTTTTGCCGGCCACAGCCGGCATGACTGGCGTATGGTGCGCCCTTCCATGTACAGAATTTGCGGTATCAATTGTGGGAATCGCATTTTACAGAACATACGGCCTGTCCGGTTAAAGGGAGCTGCAGCTCCCTTAATGCCTTTAATACCCATACTTTTTTCTGTATTTTAAAAACATAAAAACAGACAGCACAAGTGCCATAAGCTCTGCCGCAGGCGTCGCCAGCCAGATTCCGTTCACGCCCAGAATCACCGGAAGTACCATCATGGCAGCCAGCATAAATACAAATGACCTTGAAAATGCAAGCACACCCGAAACCACTCCGTTTGATAATGCTGTAAACATACCGCTGGCAAAAATATTAAAGCCGATAAAAAAAAAGTGCAATGGTACAAATCCTGTTGCCCGTTACCGCAAGCTGGTAAACCGGATGCCCCGGGCGGGTAAAGACGGAAACCAGAGGGCCTGTCAGCAGCCAGGAACCAGCCGCCGTTATGACAGATATTCCTGTAATGGTTTTCAAACTGACCGCAATCAGTTTTTTCAGCTTTTCATGATTCTGCTCTCCGTAATAATAACTGATCATAGGCGCTGCTCCATAGGAATATCCGGTATACAGGGAACTAGCAAACATTAATACATACATAATAATCGTAACTGCCGCAACCCCGTCTTCTCCGGCATAACGCAGCATTGTCCAGTTAAACATCATTGTAATTATTCCAGTCACAAGTGCTGTCGCCATCTCCGAACATCCGTTCGAAGCTGCCTTTGCTAGTACCTGAAACCGCAGTACTGGTTTTTTGAAACATAACAGGTTCTTTTTATTGCTGAAAACAAATAACCCTGCAACCGCTGTCACGGAATAGCCAAGGCCTGTTGCAATCGCGGCCCCGCCGATTCCCATATGAAATACCGCAATCAGCACATAATCAAGCACCATGTTTAAAACACCGCCCGTTACAGAACATATCAGAGAAAGAGCTGATTTGCCGCTTGCAATCATATACAGTGTAAAATTATTCATAAGAAGAACCGGAACTGTAAATAGCAGATAGCGGCTTAAATATTCCATACAGTATCCTTCAACATCTGCCGAAAGATTCATTCCGGCAAACATATGTTCCATAACCAGATACCCGGCAGAACACATCACTGCTCCTGCAATAACATTGACCAGAATCAGAAACGTAAAGTCTTCTTTTGCTTCTTCTGTTTTGTGCTCTCCCATTTTTTTCATAATCAGCGCGCTGCCTCCTGCAGCAAGCATTGTAGAAATCGCTGTAACCAGCTGGATGACCGGTGCTGTCAGGTTAATCGCAGACAGTGCATTCGTACCAATCAGATTGGATACAAACAGCCCGTCAGCCATTGTATAAAAAGACATAAATACCGTCATTGCAATCGTTGGCAGCGCAAATCTGAAAATATTTTTAAGTGTTACAGGCTTGTCGTATACATTCAGGTTTTCCATAGATTTTTCCTCCGTTTGGCTTGTATTTATTCCCTGTATGCAGTATCATAAACTATACAGTAACTGTACGGTCAAGCCTTATTTTTATTTTAGGAGAATGCTATGAACGAAAAAAATAAACTTCTGACAATCGGCCAGTTTGCGGCCATGCATGGAATTAACAAAAAAACGCTGATGTGGTATGATGAAACCGGACTGTTTAAACCCGCTTTCGTGAATCCTGAAAACGGATACCGCTGCTACAGCTATTATCAGAGCCCTGTGCTGGAAACCATTCTGCTGCTGCGGGAACTGGATGTTTCTATTCAGGAAATACAGGAATTTATGAAAAACCGCTCTGCCGCCAGCTTAAAAAACCTTCTCGAAGAAAAAACAGCAGCCCTTGACCTGCAGATTAACCACCTTCAGGCGGTACGTACCCTGCTCTGCACACACCGCCAGAATATGGATACATTACTGAACATAAATTTATCGGAAATAAGTATCATCGAAAAAGAAGAACGCTGTCTGGTCACCGTAGAAATCAGCCGGGACACTTCTTTTGAACGCGAAGTAGAACTAATCACTGCCGAAACAGAGAAATATCAGCTGGGACGGCTTCACAAAGCTTCCTATGGTTCGATGATTTCCACTGCAAGCCTGTTAAAAGGCAGCTATGACGATTATACCCGGCTCTTTATAGAAATCCCGCTTCTTTCTTACCACACCGGACTGCATATGACCCCGCACGGAGCATACCTGAGAGCTTTCCATAAAGGCGGCTTGGAACAGCTTCCCAAACGCTACCAGCAGATTTTGGACTATGCAGACGCCCATAACCTGACTCTTTATGGCTATTCTTATGAAACGGGACTTAATGAAAATGTCATTGACCAGATTGAAGATTATATTGTGCAGATCGAAATTCCGGTTTTGAGGGAAGCATAGAATATCCGGACGCTGGGAAAAGACACGCAGCCGGGAAAACCGGCTGCCCTGTTTTCATGAGCGTCAAAATCAAGAGGTTTATTTTAAATGACCGTGAGAACATTTCTTAAACACCTTTGACAAAGCGTACCTGGTGCATCATGACCCATGGTGTGTATCATGATTCTTTCCATTTCTATTTTCATTTTGATGATGTTTCTGCTCTCCGGTATCCTCCTGCTGTATGCCTTCTTCTGCATTTTCAGCTTCTTGTGTATTTTCAGCTTCGTCTTCCTGATCCTCAGGTACACCTGCGTTCCCGTGGTTGTTTTCATGCCCGTGCTCATGTTCCAGAATGCGTCCGTGAATTTCCGTCATACTCATTTCTTTACACTCGTGAACCGTTACCGTGTCATCGTACTGGGACAATTCAAGAAAAGCCTGGTACTTGCCGACTGACAGGCCGTTTTCATGCGCATCTGGAACGATACCCGGATCAGCAGTGACACTGCGGCTGCTATGCCCGATATGGCTGCTGCAGCTTTCTATGCCTGATAAGAGTTTCTCTTTCCGGCTGCTGTCTGCGGCAACTGTAATAACAAGCTCTTCCTCTTCGGCCAGATACTGTTTTAATGTACTGCTGTCTGCAACTGCATCGATTGCCTCTGTATATTTCTTTCCTTTTAAAGACAGTTCTTCTAACAGCCTGTCACCCTGATCATTATAAGCCACGGCAGATACAACTCTGTCAAAGGCATTCAAAGCAAGCTCAATGGAAGGATTTACATCAATGCTCAGATAAGAAACAGGGGTCTGCGTCCACGAATAGCCGCCGATTCCCGCTGCGAGGACCAGCATGGCACACACTGCCGCAAAAGTTTTTTGAACCGCCAGGAGCGGATATCTTCTTTTTCTGCGCTCTTTTTCTAAAAACTGCATCGCAGATTCTTTCAGGCTGCTGTCTGCTTTTACAGAATCAAATGCGTTTTTGATCTTATTCGCCAATCCCTTCACCTCCCAGCTCTTTTCTTAGCATTTCCCTGCCCCTCGAAAGCAGAGAATACACCGTATTTTCCTTTTTATTTAGAATCTTTCCGATTTCTGCTGCAGTATACCCTTCATAATAATGCAGATATATGGCATCTTTATACCGTTTGGGCAGATTCAGCACTGCTTCCAAAACTTCTCTGTTATCATCTGTCAGCTCTGCGCCCGTTTCTTCCAGTTCTTTTATTTCATCCAGCGGCACCATCCTGCGCCTGAAAAAACTCTTCAGAAAATCTTTGCAGGCATTTATAGAAACACGCGCAAACCATGCCTTTTCATGCTCTTCATGATCAAACGATTCTTCATAAAGCATATATTTCAAAAACACATTTTGAAAAACATCTTCTGTATCCGCATAGTTTTTCAGATGATAAAAGCAAATGCGGCGGACCATATCGGCATATTTTTCAATTGCACTGTTTACTTCCGTTTCACTGCGCATTTACCCTATCCCCTCCTCCTGTACATAGACTGATATTTATTATAGCTGATTCCGGTGTTTCTGTCATCCTTTATGTTTTACTGCTTTTATGCAGAAATATAATGCTGTCAATGCATATATTTTGAAATAGAAATTCTATTTGTGCATATTTTCATCTTTCTGCATATTGCCATACTATGAATTTACCTATAAAATGTTATGCATTACAGAAAGCATTCGAAAGATAAATGGAGGTAGCGCTATGATGACAACACCCATAAGGACAAAAGAAGAAATTGAACAGATGAAAACATATTTTTTATCCAAAAACAGAATCCGGGATTATACGCTGTTCGTGACCGGAATCAATACTGCTCTGCGGATTGGCGATTTGTTAAAGCTGCGGTGGATGGATATCTATGACGGCAGTAAAAATACATACCGCAGACACATTGACATCTTTGAGCAAAAGACACGCAAACATGCAGAAATCGCACTAAATGAAAGCTGTATCAAATCCTTTAAACTCCTCAGACAGTACAGCCCGTTTATCTATGAAACCGAATATATATTCTGCCACAAATATAACCATTTTCAGCATATTTCCAGAAACCGTGCATATCACATCATTAAAGATGCAGCGCTGATTAACCACATAGACGGCAATATCAGCTGCCATTCACTGCGCAAGACATTTGGATACCACGCCTGGAAAAAGGGGACTCCGAGTGCACTGATTATGAATATTTATAACCATTCCAGTATAGAAATTACAAAACGCTATTTATCCATTTCACAGGACGATAAAGATGAACTGTATCATTCCATGAATTTATAGATGGTCCGGACGCCGGATAAAACATCTGTTTCTTTTTCTGTTCAAAGGAGGAACAGACAAGGAGTGAGTTTCTCTGCCCGGCGTCCGGACAGCATGCAGACCAGCAGACGATCCTGCCAGCTGCCGGATGAAACATCTGTCTTACAGAAAATTCACATTGATTTTTTTCCTCCCCCGTACTATAATAAGCGTGTTCGAAAAATGCTTTCCGTAAGTTACTGGGAAATCATTTTTCAGACACGCTCCAGGGCCAGTTCCGGGAGGAGTGCGGTTTTGCCCGTATCGCCAGTGTCTCGGTTCACACATGATTATCCCGGAGGAACACTTGGCGGCTGGCCCTGCCATAATAATCCGTTTTCTTAAATTTCACAGCAGAAAAGTCCATGTCTGGTCAGTTCATAAACAGCCGTACATACCTCTTTCATATAATCCCTGTCATGAGAAACGCTGATAATCGCTCCGCTGTAATTTTTTAACAGCGAACGGATCACAGGTCCGGAAAGCGGCGAAAAATTTCTCGTCGGCTCATCCAGAATAAGCACATTGCAGCCCTGCATGCTGGCCTTCAGCAAAAGGAGTTTCGCCTTCTGGCCGCCGGAAAGCATTTCAGCCGGATGCTCCATTTCATCTGCGCAAAACTTCATGCTTCCCAGATAAGTGCGGATCCGCTCCTCTTCCTGCCTGTTTCCGCTTTCACTCAGAAAAGAAACCGGAGTCTGATCCATATCCAGCAGCTCTTCGTAATTCTGAGGCATATAAAATACATTCAGATCACTCCGGTCTGACAGCTGTTTTACAATCTCTTTTATCAGCGTCGTCTTCCCGGATCCGTTTTTTCCAATAATGCAGACATGCTCCGGCCCGAGCACAGACAGTCTGAGATGTTCAGACAAAACCTTCTCTCCTGCCGTTAATTGTTCAGCAGAAAGGTCTAATACCCGTTTTCCAGCCGGCAGATCTGTTTTTTCCGCAAATTTTATAAAAACCGCATCTTCTGTCTCCGGGAATTCTGTCATCTGGGCGAATTCTTTTTCAAACCGGTGTTCCAGCGCTTTGACCGCATGCATTTTCTTCTTTAAAAGCTGTCCTCCATGCGGGTCCTGTCTGGTAATTACATTCTGCTGATGCTCGACTTTCTGCTGGATTTTCCGGAATTTTTCCTGTTTCTTTTCATACTCGCTGCGTTCGTTTCTGGCCGTCTGCTCCTGATGCGCCAGCGCCTGGCGGCGTTTTTTTGTATATTCTTCATATCCCATCACTGCTACCGTATGACGCGGCCTGGTCTTTTTTTGTATCTGCTCAAAATGAATAATTTTATTCGCCGTATTCCGAAGCAGCGTTTCATCGTGGGAAATATATAGAACCGGCAGCGCAGTTTTTTTCATAAATGTCTCCAGCCATTCAAGTGTCTTAAGGTCAATATCATTCGACGGTTCATCCAGGCAGAGAATGTCCGGTTTTTCCATCAGAATCCGCGCCATCTGCAGCTTTACCTTTTCCCCGCCGGAAAGGCTTTGCACCGTCTGGTCTGAATAAAAGAACTCTGCCGGCAGTAAAAATTTAGCAGCAATATCCCCCAGTTCTTTCGGCGTCATAAAACAGAACTCTTCACATTCCATACAGTATTCATAAACTGTCTGGCTTTTTGGCACAGTTAGCAGTTCCTGTTCCAGATATCCGATGCGTGCTCCGTTTTTTATAATTTCTCCGCTATATTCCACATATTCTTCGGCCTGTGGCGCATTACAGATGAGTTTCAAGAGCGTCGATTTTCCATTTCCTTCCTCTCCGATTAAAGCTGCCTTATCCCCGTCGTTTAAGACCATTGAAAAATGATCTATCATTACCCGCAAATCCCTGCGGTGCGTAACTGTTAAATTTTTAATCTGCAGCATTCCGCATCCCTCCTTCCTCATATACCGTCATGCAGGCACCAGTCTGTAATTTCGTCTGTCCCCCAATGCTTCGCCGGAAAAATGCGCGCATGATCTTTGAAGATTTCCCTGATGATACGAAGCTCCAGGCGCTGCCTGTGCGCAAGATGCGCGGTCAGGTCATCAAAATCTTTATATCCATGCACGCGTCCGTATGGAGAACTGGCAAGATAAGACATCACCAGCTCATACCACAGCTGATTCCCTCTGCCGTCTGCCCGCTCTTTTTGAATGATTTTAATATGATCTTCAATTCTGTCACTATACAGGTATACGAGCCTGAAACGGTCTTTGTGCATGACATGAAACAGCTTTTCGTAAAATGCCAGAATCTCATCATCCTGATACTGCAAAAACAGCATCAGATTCTCCAGTATATTCTGCATAATGGCACATTCCAGTAAATACCCTGAGCCGGAAAACCGGCGGTATCTGGATATTATAAGATCCTCAAATTCCTCCGGCGGTATTGCGCCATTATATATTTCATACTGTTCCAGATTTTTATGAAATCCGGGCAGATCTGTAATAATTTTTGTATAACAGACCACATAATGTGATCCTTCCAGGACTGTATTAGCCGAAATTTCATTTGCCAGAGTCTCATACTGGTTTAAGATTCCCTGGTACTCTTTCTGTGTCATATATGCACACCACGCCAGATCTGCAGGGGAATAATCTCCTTCACGGCATACATAAAACTCTGGTATTTTTTCAGAAATTTTCTGCAGCAGATAAGATTTTCCCATGCCCTGAATACCTTCTATAAAAATATTTTTCAAAAACATGTTCCGCCTCCTTCATCCGGTTTCTTTTCCTGCTGCCTGATCACGGCACAAAAAAAGAACCGTTTGCTGCCAAACAGTTCCATTCCATACAATAACCATAGCAAAAACCGCACTAAACCAGAACCTGGCGGACTGGTTCTGCTGCCAGGAAATGCCAGTATCAGAGACTGGTTTTTCTGACGGCTGGCAGACAGCTGGATTTTGCGTACAAAAAAAAGAGGTTATGAGGATATAATCTGCTTCTGGCAGCATGATAAAACAATGCGCATCCTGATATGCGTACTGTCTCTTGTTTCCATGCAATCAAAAGTAAATTATATCCGCATTTTTTCACCTCTCTCCTTAAGATGGTGTCATTCTAACACACTGCCTTTTACTTGTCAACACAAATTTTATAATTTAGCGGTTTGCGGTGATCTTTAACAGGCTCTGCATCCACTGGTCATATGCCAGATAAGAATCCCAGCTCCCCATTTTTTTATGATCCTGCATCACTGCTTCTATTACGGACATAAAATCTCTCTGTTCAAAATAACTGTCTATCCCTGCCTGATCGCGTACAACAGCTGCATGCAGATAATCTGCCGGAGACGTACGGCCTGTTTCCAGGTTCAGTACCATTAGTTCATTGTAGCTGCAGTACTCCGGATCAATATTTCGTGCATCTATTTCCTGACTGAACTCCTTTCCGTCTTTGTCAAGTCCTTTTATCATATAAACCGGATGTTCTTTTGTGTAATTTCCGGCTCTGTAAATATTCACAGATTCTCCTGTCTGCGGGCTGGCATACGACATCAGTGCATCCTGGTTCAGCATTACCTTCTGTCCTCCTGCCTGGACGCATTTCATGACTCTTCCGCTAAATTCAGTTCCTGCTTTATCAGCGCTGTTTTTTTTGTTCGTCTGGCTGTATGGCTGTATTTCCGGCCGGGCTGCTATAATCATACTCATAATTCCTTCCTTTCTTTGTCTGTAAAACTGCTCCTGTTATACATACGTTCTGCCGCCTACGCGCTTTTTAAGTTTCGCATTTGCCTGAATTTCCATTTCCCACTGTTTCTGGAATTCTTCTCTGGTATACATACGGTTTCCAAATGTATTAAAATATTTTGCCCACTGTATTTTATCCCTGTCAAAGTGCATCGATCCGTCTTCTTCTATCGTCACATAATCCGGAACACCCTGATCTGTACTCTTCATAAATTCCATAAAACTTTCGATATCAATGTTATCGTTTAGAAAATCTGTCCAGAAATTCTCATGAGCTGCAAAACGCATATTCCAGTCTGAAGGAAACTGACTGATAAACTTCATGACCTGATCGTACTGCCCTTCCTTTGTAAATAAAACAGACCACTCATAGTCTTCTTTCTGTCCCATTTTACGGCAGAAAATCCCCTCTGCTGTATACCATGTAATATAACGGTCGTCGTCTTTACCAGTATTGGAGGACGGATAGACACATGATGTGGATTCTGTAACCAGAAGGCTGCTTTTGTCTGACGCACCCGTCTGCTGCTTTTTAAGCTCAGCTTCTGCTCTCTTTTCGTATTCCTGGCGCATCAGTTCGCGGATGGCATCCTCTATAGCATCAAATTTTTCCAGAAACTTATCCCACTCTTTCAGCGTCATCGACAGAGAGCCTATCTGAAAACTCTGCTCATTCTCCCCGTTTTGAAGCTGTACATACATTTCCTGAATCTTATCCTCAAAAAATTTCTGATAATCCATTACTGCATGTTCATCTTCCGGTTCCGCATCCGAAGCAGACGTCATCTCTTTTGGAGAAGATGTCTGTCCGGACCCAGCCAGGTTCTCCGTCCCTTCCGGAGTTTTATGATCTGCTGTTAACTGCTTTGTTCCTGCTGAGGCCTTTTGTCCTTCCATAGCTTCCTTAGCGGATACATTTTTATGAAATGCTGTTTTGCATCCTGCCTGCCCGGCAGTTTCCTTCGCAGTTTCTTTCGCACAGTGCAGCAGCCTTTCTGCGAAAAATACACCGGATTCGGTTTTTACAGACGGTGTGTCTGACCCAGGGCTGTAATACCTGGCATTGCCAGATGCAGCCTGTAAGGTTTGTGATACCATTTGTTTCTCCTTTCTGCAGTCCTTCCATCATTCCAGACTGCACCGCCCTCCTGAAAGGTCCGGGCGGATATTTTTTTATGTAAAAATAGCGTTACGATTTCTTTTTTATGTCTGAAATCATAGCGCTATCCTTAGCCTTTTATTCCTACATCCCTGCATGAAATCTCTTTATTTTGTCATCTGTATTATCGGCATATATCATCCAAAAGTTTACCAGATCGTCAGCGGTTCTTTTTATACCGCATTCAACATTTCGAAGTTTGCCAGATCATCAGCGGTTCTTTTTATACCGCATTCAACATTTCGAAGTTTACCAGATCATCAGCGGTTCTTTTTATACCCGCATTCCGGACATGTCTCCCTGTCCTCATACACGCACCCGCACCTTTTACAGGTAATCTGATCCTCATCTTCCAATGGTTCATAAGCCAGTTTTCCAGACATTTTTCTCGTATTTAAAAAGCGGATAAATTTATCCAGCAGTTCCGCCCAGTCTTTCAGCTCTTCTGCTTCTACCGCATACGGAAGCCTGTGCCTGACTCCGTTTGCCTCCTCTGCAATCAGCGCTCTGTGATTTAACAGGCCTGAGGAAACATAGACTGACTTTATGGATGCAGCCGCCATGCGGTATCCGTTTAACCGTGTACTGTAAAACAGATGCTCCGGTGTCAGCAGCATGCCGTCCCTGCCATTGCATTCTTTGGATGTATCCACCATAAGAATCGGGTATTCAAACCGGCTCCTTCTTTCTGCATAAGCAGAAACTGCACTTTCAATCAGCCTGGTCTCTTCCGGAACGGCTGTTTTTGCCAGAATCTTTTCTGCCGGGTAAAAATGATGCCTTGGATTTTCTTTGATCACGCCAGCCATGTTTTGTTCAAATGCCCGCACAAGCAGCCTGCACTCACCCAGGCAGATTTCTTCCAGACGCCTGGAAACCGATGCTTTGGCCCGATCTTTTAAAGCCGGCAGAAAGCTGCCCTTGCAGATGGTTCTGTAAGCGGATAAAGCTGTATCAAAATCCATCAGGCTGACATTAAGCAGCAGTTCCTTTAACCGTGCTTCGTCGATCTCGCTGACCCAGTCCAGAATCCGTTCGATATAAGGAGAAGCATTTTCCTCTGCAAAATCCTGATCTTCTATACGCCGCAGCAGATCCATATAATCTTTCCTGTCTTTTTTCTGCGACTGCATAAGCATATTGCTGATTTCTTTGATTTCCAGTGTTTCGCGCATTTTCCGAAGCGGTTCTTTATAAATAGAAAAGTCAATACCTTCATAAGGAGTCAGCTTTTCAATTAATTCTTTATATTCGGCCCGCTCTACATGCGCCGGAACTTTATCCATAATATTTTTTACTTCCTGGATTCCAAACTGCTGACGCATCTCTTTGAGCTTTTCTAACACAGCCTGTTTTGTTTGTTCAAAAAGATCTTCCTGTTCTGTTTTCTGAATGAGTTTTTGTGCACATGCAAAATAACTGCCTTCACACTCTTGAAATGCTGCACTGACCGCACTCATTTTTTCCTGATATTCATAGTCCTGTATTGGATAAAACAGCGATTCTTTTTCCAGATCGTTTAACATTCTGTCATTTCGGATATCCCTTACAAGCGTCTTTCTCTGAAGCTCTGATAAACGGTCCAGCACGCCGATTCTTGCATGGTATTTTTCAATCCGCTCTGCCGCTGCCTGGCTGTTCCTCTGAACTGCTCCTGTTCCCGGCACAAAACTGTTTCCTCCTTTGCTTCCTTCCGATGCATACATCCCATTGGCTGCATTCTGTTTTTCCTGCTCTTCATAATCCTGTATCGGATAATACAGGGCTTCTTTTTCCTGACTGGTTAGCAGATTATCGTTTCGGATATCCCTTAATAGCGTCTTTCTCTGAAGGTCCGATAAGCGGTCCAGCACGCCGATTCTTGCATGATATTTTTCGATCCGCTCTGCCGCTGCCTGGCTGTTTCTTTGAACTGTCTCTGTTCCCGGCCCCTGGCTGTTTCCTTCCGATGCATACATCCCATTGGCTGCATTCTGTTTTTCCTGCTCTTCATAATCCTGTATCGGATAATACAGGGCTTCTTTTTCCTGACTGGTTAGCAGATTATCGTTTCGGATATCCCTTAATAGCGTCTTTCTCTGAAGGTCCGATAAGCGGTCCAGCACGCCGATTCTTGCATGATATTTTTCGATCCGCTCTGCCGCTGCCTGGCTGTTTCTTTGAACTATCTCTGTTCCCGGCTCGAAACTGTTTCCTCCTCCGCCTGCCGCATACATTGCATTTCGTTTTTCCTGCTCTTCGTAATCCCGTATCGGATAATAAAGGTCTTCCTTTTCCTGATCAGTTAACAGCTTATCGTTCCGGATGTCCCTGAGCAGCGTCTTTCTCTGAAGCTCCGATAAACGGTCCAGCACGCCGATTCTTGCATGATATTTTTCAATCCGCTCTGCTGCTGCCTGGCTCGTATCCGCACCCTGCGCAGCACCCGTATTTCGAGCTTCCGTATCAGAAACAGCCTTAAAACCGGATAAAGCACTGTCTAAGACCTGCGTCCTGTCCGCTCCCGCCTCTTTCAGCGCCGGCATTTCCAGCATGGGAATCTGTACTCTTGCCTGAGGCTGTGCAATCACGGTATCCAGCACATCCTCATATGTAATACGCATGCCTGATTTATAAAACTCTATATTCTCCTCAGAAAAATCAGACTTAAGATGATAGATGCCTAATATTTCTCCAAAAACCTGATTCAGCTGCTGCACATCCTTTTCTGAATCTATTCCTTTTATGACGCCAAATTTATCAAAAGCATATACAGCTATTGTAATTAAATCTGCCAGACCCGGATACTCCTGTATCTCCAGTTCTTCTCCGTCATCATCCGGCAGTTCGGCAAGCTCTACGGATACTTTCTGGATATCAAAATGAAAAAACAGGGAACGTACAAGCCCCTCTAAAATCAGACGGTCTCCCATAATTACAAACCGCCCGTTCCATACCACCTGTGCCCCCATTTCCTCAATCAGCCTGCCAAATACCTGCATTTGCTCCTGATTAGCATTTATGACCAGCATTTTAAGACACCTCACTTCTTCGTCATATTTTCTGCACATATTTTCTTATGCCAGAGTTATTATAACACAGAAGCTGGCGCATTGGAAGGTTATACTGAATTTTTGGGGGAAATCGGATTAGCTGGAAAGTATACTTTCCAGCTAATCATACAGCTTCTTCAAGCACCCTCTAAGGCTGCAAAGTTTCCGTTGATTATTACACTTCTATTCGGTATAATAAGGTATAACAATAAATACAGCAGTTTCGCATCGTCTTCGATTAACAAATCATGACTGACATACTGAACATGACTGGCATAAAAAAGGAGGGGTAACTATGAAAAAGAAACTTTTATGCGCTCTGCTATGTATGGCACTGCCGGCAGCGTTATTGTCGGGATGTGCTTCAGACAGTTCGAAAGAGCCGGACAGTGACAAGGTGTCTGATTCTGAGAACAAACCGGATGAAACTGACAGTCCGCAGGACAGTGAAGCAGATTCCGATACGAAAACAGATGAGACAGCTTCTGACGATGAAAAAAAGAAAATCGCACTGTCCATGCCTGAGAGCACTTCCGGGCGCTGGCCGATGGATGCAGCTAATATGAAAAAGGCATTAGAAGCGCTGGATTATTCTGTTGAAATACAGTTTGCAGAAAATGACCCTAAAATACAGGAAGCTCAGATAGCAGATTTTGTTGCTGCACAGGCAGACTGCATTGTTATTGCCGCAGTAGATGCCGGCTCGCTCGTATCCGTATCAGAATCTGCGAAAAATGCAGGCATTCCGGTTATTGCCTATGACCGGCTGTTAATGGATACGGATGCCGTACATTATTTTGTATCATTTGACAATAAAGGTACAGGCACTGAAATGGGCAAAGCAATTGCAGAAGAAGCCGGGCTGGAACAGCTTCCTGAAGGTGAATACAGAACGATTGAGTTTTTTATGGGTTCTGAGAAAGATAAAAATGCCAGGCTTTTATATAACGGACTGATGGAAGTCCTGCAGCCATACCTGGATGACGGACGGCTTGTATGCAAGACAGAACGTACCTCGTTTGATGATACATCTATTGCAGACTGGTCACAGGAAAAAGCAAAACAGCGGTGCGAAAATTATCTGGAAGGATACTATATGGATGAAGAACTGGATATCTGCGCATCCGCATCCGACGGACTCGCATACGGCTGTATCGCAGCCCTGCAGTCGGCCGGTTATACTGACCAGAACTGGCCGGTTATTTCCGGACAGGACTGTGAAGCACTTGCCTGCAAAAATATACAGGAAGGCACACAGACATTTTCTATTTATAAAGATACACGTATCCTGGCAGAACGATGCACCTCCATTGTACAGGCTGCTGTCACCGGCACAGAAGCTGAAATCAATGACACTGAGCAGTATGACAATAACAAGCTGATTGTTCCTTCTTACCTGTGCCTGCCGGCTGTAGTAAATAAAGATAATCTGCAGGATGTCATTATAGACGGCGGCTATTATACAGCAGATGAGATTGAATCCGCAGAATAAAATCTATGGATTTCACTGTTGCTTTTACAGTGCTGTTTTCGCCTGGCGATAAAAATCAATAAACTGTTCCAGCGGTTTTGAGGCATGTTTGGCAGGCTTATAGACAAATCCAATGGAACGCTTCAGAACCGGAACCGGCAGTGGTATTTCGACTAAAGAACCATCTGCCAGTTCCGGTTCAATAAACTGGCGGATCACACAGGCCGCCCCAAGGCCGATTTTGGCAAATTCGATCAAAAGATCCATAGAAGAAGCCTCAATGCATTCCCGTACGGCAATCTGGTTCTTCTGCATATATTCATCAATATACTGTCTGGAAATATTATTCTTATCTAACATCATCAGAGAACAGTTCTGCAAAATCTCACTCTCTTCAATACCGGACTGTTTCAAATAATATAAATACGGTCTGGCAGCCACAAACACGTCTTCCACATCCGCTATAAAATCAAACAGAAGCGTATGCGGCATTTCATAATTACCAAGTCCTGCAAGACCGATATCCAGTCTGTCATCCGAAAGCAGATGCAGCGTTTCACTCGTCGACTGGCAGGCAATCGAAATATTAATATGCGGATGTTCGCGTACAAACTCTTTTAAATAAGGAAGAAGTACATATTTGCAAAGCGTAGAACTGACACCGATTTTCAAATGACCGATACCCAGCCCCGCTGTCCGCCTGACTTTTTCCTCTCCGGCATCCAGCGTCTCAAAAGCTGCCCTGACATGTTCGTACAGGATACTTCCCTCTTCCGTCAGCGTCACCCCGCGTGAACTGCGCACAAACAGCTGGCATCCGAGACCTGATTCTAATTTCTGTATGGCTTTGCTGACTGCCGGCTGGCTGATAAACAGTTTTGCAGCGGCTTTGGAAATATTGCCGCAGCTGGCGGCGGTATAAAAAATATAGTAAGATGATAAAGTCTGATCCATGCCTGGCGGCTCCTTTGACTGATAAACTTTTGTGCAGCTATCATAACATAAAATATCCGTGCATTCAATGCCAGTTCATTAATGCTGCGCAGCTGAGAAATTCGTTACCCGGACGCCGGATAGAGAAGCGGTTCCTTCTGATGTGACTCCGGAGAACAGTTAGAAATTCTTAATTTTCTGCCCGACACCCAGGATTTGGGGCACTGTCTGCCGCATAAAAAAAACTGGAAGCCCCAAAAGGTGCCTGCCCGTGCCACAGCTTATCGCATGCCACAACGTCAGGGCATCAGACACCGCTCCGTCCGCTGCCTCAGTCCTGATGCAGAAAATTTAGTATTTCTTACTGTTCGCAGGCGGAACTGAAAAAGGAAAAAGTTTCTCCGCCCGGCGTCCGGCTAATCCACTGCCCTCCCGGCCGCATGAATACCCTTGCCCCAAGATGCCTGCAAGTCCACACAAAAAGAAACCTGACAGTACAGCCCCCTCTCAGACACCTCCTGCCAGATTTCCCTCTATTTTTAACTGTTAAATTATACGGCCTGTCCCGCTTAGTTATTAATCAGCTTGCTGTCTTCATCATTCCAGCTGTACAGCTTGCGTACTTCTTTACCAACCTGCTCTGCCGGATGCTCTGCAGCTTTTTTGCGCATCATCTTGAAATGAACCTGACGGCCTGCCCCGGACATATCCAGAAGGAAGTCTTTTGCAAATGATCCGTCCTGGATATCTGCAAGGATTTTCTTCATAGCTGCCTTTGTGTCATCTGTAATAATCTTAGGACCTGTTATATAGTCGCCATACTCTGCTGTGTTAGAAATTGAATAACGCATTCCTTCAAAACCAGACTGGTAAATCAGGTCTACAATCAGCTTCATCTCATGGATACATTCAAAATATGCATTTCTTGGATCATAACCAGCTTCGCACAATGTTTCAAAACCAGCCTGCATCAGTGCACAGACACCGCCGCAGAGAACTGCCTGTTCACCAAAAAGGTCTGTTTCTGTTTCTACGCGGAATGTTGTTTCCAAAACGCCTGCTCTTGCGCCGCCGATGCCAAGTGCATAAGCAAGTGCCAGGTCAAGTGCCTTGCCGGTTGCATCCTGCTCTACTGCAACCAGACATGGAACCCCTTTTCCTTCCTGGTATTCAGAACGAACGGTATGCCCCGGTCCCTTTGGAGCGATCATTGTAACATCTACATCCTTAGGCGGTACGATTGTGCCATAATTGATATTAAAGCCATGTGCAAACATGATCATATTGCCTGGCTCTAAGTTTGGTTCAATGTCGTTTTTATACATATCTGCCTGTTTCTCATCATTAATCAGAATCATAATGATGTCAGCCAGTTTTGCAGCTTCTGCCGTATTATATACTTTCAGTCCCTGTGCCTGTGCCTTTTCCTTTGACTTGCTGCCTTCATATAAACCAATGATGACATTGCATCCTGAATCCTTAAGGTTTAATGCATGTGCATGTCCCTGGCTGCCATAGCCAATGATTGCAATTGTCTTGCCGTCTAACAGCGACAGATTGCAGTCTTCCTGATAATAAATTTTGTTTGCCATTTTTTAGCCTCCTAAAAATTATTCTAAATATGTAACATCGGAAGAACCTCTGGTTAAGCCAGTTATTCCGGTTCTAGCAAGTTCAAGGATTTCAAAGCCGGATACCAGGTCTAAAAAAGCACTCAGCTTGTCCTGATTTCCTGTCAGCTCAATAACCATGGAATCCCGTGTGACATCTACTACCTTGCCACGGAAAATTTCAATCACGCTTAAAATTTCCTGACGGCTGGATTCCTGAACACGGAGTTTGACTAAAATCAATTCTCTTGTGACAGAACTTCCTGCCTCTAATCTTTTAATATCCAGTACGTCTTCCAGTTTTGCCAGCTGATTTTCAATCTGTTCCAGAATCAGCCTGTCCCCGCTTGATACAATTGTAATTCTTGTATATCTCGGATCCGCTGTAACTCCTGCAGAAATGCTGTCAATATTATAACCGCGCCTGCTGAACAGACCGGATACATGGCTCAAAACGCTGGAAGTGTTTTCTACTATTAACGATAATGCCTGTTTTCTCATTGTGATAACCATCCTTTTTTCTGAATCGATATACTCACACAAGTTTTATTCTAGCACATTCACCGGGAATGTCAATAAATTTTCTGCCCCAGCCAGTTAATTTAGTCAGAGCCGGTCCGGCAAAAAACCGCACAAAATGGATTTTTCCATTCTCCGCGGCTTTCCCTGCATCCATACTTAAAAACATTCTTCTGACAGTGCATCTCATGAAAGCGGCTCTGCATCAAACAGCCGGATACCCCGCAGCAGACTGCAGGGTATCCGGCCCTCACGGCATCCGCCAAATGCTCATGCAGACACAGCACCCGGCTCATTGTGCGTGGAAATAAAACACATATACAGAAAAAAACATATTATTTTGTTCCCTTAATAAAGAAGAATGACGAAGATCTCTCATAGCCAAGTTCTTTATAATTCATAATCTGTTCTGTACTGCCGATAAACAAAATACCGTTATTTTTAAGCGCCTGGTTAAATTTTATATATATTTCCTGTTTCGCATCGTCGGTAAAATAAATAACAACATTTCTGCATACAATCATATCACATCCTGTCGGATATGCATCCCTCAGCAGATTATGTTCTTTAAAATCTACTCTCTTTTTAATTTCGTCTGAAATCTGGTAAGACCCTCCGATTTCAGTAAAATATTTCTTCTTTAAGTCATCCGGCACATTGGCGATGCTTTTCTTATTGTAAAGACCTACACGTGCCTTTTCTAATACCTGCTTATCGATATCTGTAGCAATAATATGTATCTGGCTGAGCGGAATATGTTTTGACAGCGCCATAACAAGCGAATATGGCTCATCACCTGTAGAACATGCCGCACTCCATATTTTAAGGTTTTTACCAAATTTCTGAATGAGTTCCGGAAATATTTTTTTATCCAGGATCTGCCACTGGTCAGGATTCCGGTAAAACTCAGAGACATTAATCGTCAGAAAATTTACAAACTGCTCCAAAACATTCTTGTCCGTCTTTAACAATGATACATATTCATCATAAGATTTTGCCTTTGTCTTTCCAATGAGTGTATCAATCCGGCGTTTCATCTGCTTTTCTTTATAGCAGTTTAAGTCAATTTTCGTTAATGCCAAAACGTCCTTTTTAAATTTTTCATAATTTTCAAACATACGGCTAGACTCCCATGTGTTATATTCTTGTTAAAAACAGCATATAAACAGCAGTGCTGCTTATATGCTGTAATAAATACTGACTTGAAAAAAGATCTCTGCCTGCTGTTTATTCTTCTTCCTTTGCAGACGCATCTTCGTCCTGGATCAGAGCTTTCATGCTCAGGCTGATTTTACGCTCTGATTCATTAAAATCAACAATCTTAGCTTCGATAACCTGTCCTGTCTTTAAAACATCAGACGGTTTGTCAATGTGTTCTTTGGAAATCTGTGATACATGAAGCAGTGCATCAATGCCTGGTGCTAATTCTACGAATGCGCCAAAATCTGTCATTCTTGCTACCCGGCCGCTGACAATAGTACCTGCAGCAAATTTTTCAGTAGCATTATTCCAAGGATTATCTTCCGGGAATTTCATGCTCAGGGCGATCTTTGTGTCATTGATATCTTTGATAAATACTTTTACAACATCTCCGACTTTAAATGCCTTCTTCGGGCTTTCTACACGGCCCCAGGACATTTCTGAAATATGAAGCAGTCCGTCTGCACCGCCCAGATCGATAAATGCACCAAAATCTGTGACATTTTTAACTGTGCCTTCGATCACATCACCTACGTTAATTCTTTCAAATAATGCCTTGCGAAGCTCTTCTTTCTTTGCTGCTAAAAGCTGCTTGCGGTCACCGATGATCCGTCTTCTCTTTGGATTGAACTCTGTAATGACGAATTCAATCTCCTGTCCGTCATATTTGGTCAGGTCTTTTTCAAATACATCGGATACGAGACTGGAAGGGATAAATACCCTTGCTTCATCTACGATCACGCTTAAGCCGCCGTTTAATACCTGGGCTACTTTTGCTGTTAGTACTTCCTGGTTTTCAAATGCTTCTTCTAATCTCTTGCTTCCTTTTTCTGCGGCAAGGCGTTTGTACGTTAACAGTACCTGTCCGTCGCCGTCATTTACTTTTAAAACTTTTGCTTCCATTGTACTGCCTACCTCTACCTGGGTGGTCAGGTCAATGTTTGGTTCGTTGGTGTATTCATTCCGGGTAATGATACCATCTGACTTGTAACCGATATTAAGCACGATTTCGTCTGGTTTTACATCGATAACAGTACCTTCAACAACCTCCCCGTTCCTTATTGTTTTAAAAGATTCTTCCAACATTTGTTCAAAGCTCTGTTCTGACATACTTTTGAACCTCCTCAATAATTTTCTTTGGGGTGGAAGCCCCTGCGGTAATACCTACGTTATCAATGTGACTTGTCGAAATCAGATTTAAATCTGCTTCAGTCTGTATATAGTAAGTATTTGCACATTCTTCTTTGCATATCTCATACAGTTTCTGCGTATTCGAACTGCTCCTTCCTCCAATGACAATCATAATATCGGAAGTTTCTGCCAGACTTGCTGCTTCATTCTGCCGTTCTTCTGTAGCGTTACAAATTGTATTCAATACACGTATATTTCTAATATAACCTTTTTCTCGAATAATTTCAACTAATTCTTGAAATTTCTTGTAATTAAAAGTCGTTTGTGCCACAATGCACAGTTTTTGGCCCTCTTTTGGGCAAAAAGCTGCCGCTTCTTCCGGTTTTTCAATGACGGCTGTATGCCGCGGGTCGCACCAGCCCCGTATGCCCTCTACTTCCGGGTGAGAGCTGCTGCCAATTATAACAATCTCATAACCGTCTTTCGAAAATTCCTCAACAATCTGGTGAATTTTTAACACAAAGGGACAGGTTGCATCCTCGATTTCAAATCCCAGCCGGCCAAGCCTGTCATAAACTGATTTTGCCACCCCGTGAGAACGGATGACCACGGTTCCTTTGTCCTGTATCTGTGTTTCAGTGAAATCTTCCAAAGATTCGATCACTGTAACCCCTTTTTCTTCCAGATCCCTGACAACTTCCTCATTATGGATAATCGGCCCATAAGTATAAACCGGCCCTTTTTTTATATCGGCCTGTTCGTAAACTTTATTAACGGCTCTCTTTACGCCAAAACAAAATCCAGCGCTTTTTGCTACTGTAATATTCATTTCTTTTCCTCTGCCACCGCCTTGTCATATATATTTCGAACCGCAGCCACTGCTTGTTCAATGCCCATGTCAGAAGTATCCACATACACGGCATCTTCTGCCTGCTTTAACGGGGCAATTTCTCTTGACATGTCACGCTCGTCACGGTCTTTGATGTCTGCCTCAATCTGTGAAAGATCCGCAGAAATGCCTTTGTGAACCAGCTCATCATACCGTCTTCTGGCGCGGGCAGACACCTTAGCCGTCAGATAAATTTTTACCTGTGCGTCTGGCAGCACACATGTCCCGATATCCCTTCCGTCCATAATGACATCGCTGCTGCGTGCAAGTTTTTGCTGCAGTGCGGTCAGCTTGGAGCGGACTGCAGGATAAACGCTGATGCCTGAAGCCATTCTGCCTGCTTCTTCTGTGCGGATATACGCATTGACATTTTCCCCATTCAAAAGCACACACTGAACGCCGTCCTGATACTGAATCGTAATGTCTATATCTGCACATGCCGCAGATATGGCTCCTTCATCCTGTGGGTCAATACGCCTGCGCAGAAAGTACAGTGCCATTGCACGGTACATTGCTCCTGTATCCACATATACAAATGATAACTCTTTTGCAAGCATTTTGGCAATGGTACTTTTTCCCGCTCCGGCTGGGCCGTCAATTGCAATGTTAAAGCTCATTTTTATATTCCTCTCATCATGTTTTCTGTATTGCCTGCATCTATAACTCCGCGGCACTCATTCCGGCCAGATATCCGCTCGACCACGCAATCTGCAGGTTATACCCGCCTGTCAGGGCATCTGCATCCAGCATTTCTCCAGCAAAATAAAGCCCTGGTACCAGTCTGGATTCCATTGTAGAAGGATTGACTTCCTTTACACTGACACCTCCGCGGGTAATAACTGCTTCCTTAAAATCCCGCAGTCCCGTCAGTGTGGCCGGAAATTTTTTCAGGATATCTGTAAGCATCCTGCGGTCCTGCTTTGTAAATTCATTCAGCTTTTTTTCAGGCGTAATTCCACTCAGCTGTACAGCCACTGGAATCAGTTTGGATGGAAGCAGCTGGTTTAAAGCATTTTTAAACTGCCTGTTGCGGTTTGCATCAAAATCACGTACAATCCGCTGGTCAAGCTGATCGTTTGATAATGCCGGCTTTAAATCAATCAGGAGTTTCAGCGGACGCTTCATAAGTCTTTCACCGACAATGCTGCTGGCACTCAGCATCAGCGGCCCGCTGACTCCGTAATGCGTAAATAATAGTTCTCCAAAATCGTCATACAGGATCTTTTGATCTTCATAAATGGCTGCACGCACATTTTTCAGCGTCAGCCCCTGAAGCTGCGGAATATAGGATTCTTTCGTATTCATTGCCACTAATCCCGGATACTGTTTTACCAGCGTATGCCCGAAACTCTGCGCAAATGCATATCCGTCTCCTGTAGAACCAGTAGACGGATAAGAAAGACCGCCTGTAGCAAGAATGATCCTGTCTGCACTGTATGATTTCAAAGATGTGTCCTTTACGATAAATCTGCCGTCATTTTTCGTAACAGACTGGATTTTTGTGTTCAGCCTGACTTTTACAGACAGGCGCTCCATAGCACGGGCAAGCCCTCTTATAATGTCAGAAGCATGGTCTGATTCAGGAAACACTCTCCCGCCGCGCTCTGTCTTTAACGGAACACCGTTTTCTTCAAAAAAATCCATGACACGGAAATTATCATAAGTATAAACGGCACTGTAAAGGAATTTCGCATTTCTTAAAATCTGTTTAAACAAATCCACAGTATCGCAGGCGTTGGTTACATTGCACCTACCTTTTCCTGTAATATACAGTTTTTTTCCAAGTTTTTCATTCTGCTCTAAGAGCAAAACGCTGCAGCCTGATTCAGCTGCAGCCACTGCTGCCATCATTCCGGCAGCGCCTCCGCCCGCCACTATGATCTCTTTAGACATCCGTATCTCCTATTTTTGCGTAATGCATTTTCAGCGTATCATCAATATAGTCAATTTCATCATTCTCATAAACCTGGTATTCATCCCATATGCCTTCCAGCTGGTCCAGTGTGTCTGCCACCTCATCCTGTTTGCGCATGCACAGCGCCGCAATCAGCGCATTGATCACGCTCAAAGGTGCCACCAGGGAATCGGCAATCGATATCAGGTCGCTGTCCGCAATCAGGTTACAGGAGGAATACAGGTTCATAGGGGAATGCACGCTGTCTGTCAGCGTGATTACCTTTGCATTCCGGTTATTTGCAAATTCCAGTGCTTTTAATGTCCGAAGCGAATATCTGGGAAAGCTGATGCCGATAATCACATCATCTTTGCAGATCCGTACCATCTGTTCGAATAATTCACTGGAACTGTTTGTCTGAAGATGAATCACATTGTCAAACATAAAGTTTAAATAAAATGCAAGAAACGATGCAAGGGGCGCACAGCTGCGGATTCCGGCCACATATATCCGCTTTGCTGATAAAATCGTATCCACTGCCAGTTTAAAAGCATTTTCATCGATTTTTTCCAGCGTCCCCCTGATCTTTTCCATATCAGCACGAAGGACAGATTCTAAAACCCCCGACCGGCTGATTCTTCCATAAGACACTTCCGTACGCTGAATAGAACTCAGCTTATTTTGAACCATGTCTGCCAGAGCGTGCTGAAATTCCGGATATCCTTTGTATCCAAGCTGCACGGCAAAGCGCACAACTGTGGATTCACTGACACCGACAGTCTCCCCTAATTTTGATGCGGTCAGAAAGACTGCCTGGTCATAATAATCTATGATGTAACTTGCCAAAAGTTTCTGACCTTTGCTCATTGTACTGTACCGGTCATTGATGCGGTTTGTCAGGTCATTTGTA
The DNA here is from genome assembly GCA_910580075.1 of uncultured Eubacterium sp. Taxonomy (GTDB): domain Bacteria; phylum Bacillota; class Clostridia; order Lachnospirales; family Lachnospiraceae; genus Eubacterium_J. The sequence goes on from CAJTVR010000008.1 coordinate 65,656, forward strand.
TTACTCATGTGCATTTACTCATTTCTAGCTGTCCGTCTCTGTTTTTATTCCATAACTTTACATCGCTGTCACAGTTATGGTTCTTACTTTCTCAGCCACATTTCCCTGTGCATCCTCATAGCGGTAGGTAATCCGGTATATACATGTTGTAACAGGAAGCCTGTCAATCGATTCTGTCAGCATCAGATCTGATTCCTGCTGGGCTAAAGAAGGCTGGAACGTTACTCTGCGCCGGATTCCTTCTGTTGTAGATGCCGTACGCTGTGTACCGTCGCTCATAACAGATGTAATCTGCAGGGAAACCCCATCTGAAAGACTTATTTCCGACCTGTCAGGAACCACCGTATCTGCCGGAATAATCAGTGCATAAGCGGTCGTCACCACTGACGGTTCCTGAACCGGCGGATTCTGTGTACCATCCGGATTCTGTGTGTTTCCTGGATTCTGCGTATTTCCCGGATTCTGTGTATCATCAGGGTTCTGTGTGCCGTCCGGATTTTGTGTATCACCAGGCTCTTTGGTATCATCCGGGTTTTGTGTATCATCAGGCTCTTTGGTATCATCCGGGTTTTGTGTATCATCAGGCTCTTTGATATCGTCAGGGTCTTTGGTATCGTCCTCTTCCGGCTGGGATGCTTTTTCTTCCACAATCAGCTTTCTTTTCTTTTCTGCAACAAGATACTTGCCTGTTTTTAAGCTCTTAGTCGGATTTGAACAGTAATAGGATACCTGGTATGTGCCAGGCTCTGAGATCTTGTACGATCCATTCTGAGCCACCGTTTTTACCTTTCCGTCCGGATCTGTTACTTTAATGCTGATTTTAGATGTCATGCTTTTGCCCGACACCAGCTTTGCTGTTACGCCGGAAATCAGCTTTTTATAAGTAACGGATTTTGTGTCTGAAGATAACTTCATTGCAGCAAATTTATCCTTGCTGGAAATAACCGGTTTTTTTGTATCCTTTACAACTATTTTCATATATTCCTGCGTCACCATTTTATTGGTAGGATTTTTCAGGTAATACATAATACGGTAAGTACCTGTATGCCGCAGTTTTAATGAAGAAGATTTTACACCCTTATATTCCTGCGTACCAGGTTTGCGGATTTTTGTCACAATCTTGTCAGTCAGTACCGTACCCATGGAATTTTTGGCCGTAATTCCAGAACGGATATTTACTGTAGATTTATATTCTTTTGTAATCTCTTTTTTTACGCCATAAATCTCCGCCTTTTTTGCATCGCCGACCGTATAGGTCACAGTCACGGATGCATTGCGCCCAAAAGAATCCGTCAGAGAATACGTCACAGGATAGCTTCCCATCTGCTTTGTATTCACTGTGCCGGATGTGCGTATCCATGCGCTGCTCAGCTGGTTTCCGGCTGAATCATATGCTGTCATTTCAACAGGCTTAAACGGTACATTGTACTGCGCACTTACTGTCGTGCTTTTTACGCTGATTCTAGGCTGGGAATTTTTCGTACTGTATGTATTGTTCGGATCAGGATCTGTCGGGTCCCATCCCATCCGCACTGAAGAATTTACTTTAATTGAAGCCGGCTTGCCAAGCGGATCATCTCCTGAGGAACCGTTAAATATGATGACTTTTGTCTGAAGCGGACAGTTATCATAAATCCATTTTGCAGCGGCGGTCGTAATCCGGACACAGCCATGGGAAGCCAGCGAGCCTAGTTTGTTATACTGCACATAAGACTGTGTTGTCTTATTCTGTTCATAATACCACACGGAATGAAACAGTATCGATCCTGTAATTCTCGTACAGTACTGTCCGTAGCTCGGGCCGTCCAGCACCCACCAGGAATATTTATTCATTGTATGAAATGTACCCGTCGGCGTCGCATACCCGGCTGAACAAACAAATGCCGTATACGGCTTATCATCCTTCGTATAAACAGTAACAACATTTGTGCTTTTGTTGACTTTGATATAGTAATTTCCCGTTTCTGCTTTTACATTCGTCTGAAAACCCAAAATCATCATACAGCAAAGAAAAGCCAGCAAAATACTGCGTACAAGAGTTTTCTTTTTCATATTATCCTCCTTTTAGAGAAAAGGTGCTGCAAACGCAACACCCTTTTTTCCAAAATAAATCTAAACCGGATAAGCGCCGTTTTTGGTATCAGCTACAGAAGCATCTACTTTCTTCTGCTGTGCCTCCCGGTATTTGAAAAACTCGGTCGCAACCTGCGGGAACAGTGCGTAAGATAAGACATCCTCATCCTGCTGCTTATACTGTCTCATTTCAGCTTCGATTTTAGACAGTTCCGGCTCAAGCAGGTCTGCCGGCCTGCAGGTAATTGCATTTTTCTTATCTTCTCCAAGTACTTTGTCTACAACTTCCGGGTTAAAAGGCTTGACTGTCTGTCCGTATTTTCCAAGCAGTACATCCTTTGTTTCTTTTGTAGCTACTTTATAACGCTCGCCCATCAGTACATTAAATACAGCCTGCGTGCCTACAATCTGCGAAGACGGCGTAACAAGCGGCGGCTCGCCCAGATCTTTTCTCACCCGCGGTACTTCTGCAAGCACTTCTTCATACTTATCTTCCTTGCCCTGTTCCTTTAACTGGGAAATCAGGTTGGATAACATGCCGCCAGGAACCTGGTACAGCAGTGTTTTAATATTTACGCCTAATACCTTCGGATTCATCAGCCCGCTTTCTAAGGCTTCTTCACGCATCGGACGGAAATAATCTGCAATTTCTGCTAAAAGGTTCTGGTCTAATCCGGTATCATAAACAGAGCCTTTAAAAGCCTCTGCCATAACTTCCGTTGCCGGCTGTGAGGTTCCAAGTGCAAACGGGGACATAGCCGTGTCGATAATATCACATCCTGCTTCGACTGCTTTCATATAAGTCATAGAAGCTACACCGGATGTATAATGCGTATGCAGTTCAATCGGAAGGTTTGTTGAAGATTTCAGCGCCCGTACAAGCACATCTGCTTCCTGCGGCACTAAAAGTCCTGCCATATCTTTGATACAAATCGAATCTGCGCCCATTTCCTCAATTTTTTTCGCCATATCCGTCCAGTATTCTAACGTATAGGCATCGCCAAGCGTATAAGACAGCGCTACCTGTGCATGGCCTTTTTCTTTGTTGCAGGCTGTGACTGCTGTCTGCAGATTGCGCAGATCATTCAGGCAGTCGAAAATACGGATAATATCTATCCCGTTTGCTATCGACTTCTGCACAAAATATTCTACCACATCATCTGCATAAGGGCGGTAGCCGAGAATATTCTGGCCTCGGAATAACATCTGCAGTTTCGTCTTTTTAAAACCTGCTTTTAATTTCCGGCGTCTGTCCCACGGGTCTTCTTTTAAAAACCGCAGAGACGCATCAAACGTAGCCCCTCCCCAGCACTCTACCGCATGGAACCCGGCTTTATCCATTTTATCAACAATCGGAAGCATCTGCTCTGTTGTCATTCTGGTTGCAATCAGAGACTGGTGTGCATCACGTAATACAGTTTCCGTAATTTTTAACGGTTTTTTTGCAGCTTCTGCCATCTTTTCTATTCCTCCCTGTTATATGCCAAAAATTGCCATAAATGTTCCGGCTGCTACTGCCGTGCCTATAACGCCTGCAACGTTCGGTCCCATTGCATGCATAAGCAGAAAGTTCGTAGGGTCTTCTTCTGCTCCGACTTTCTGAGAAACACGCGCTGCCATCGGCACTGCAGATACACCTGCAGAACCAATCAGCGGATTAATCTTACCATGTGTAACAACGCACAAAAGTTTGCCAAGCAGTACGCCTGCTGCCGTACCAAATGCAAATGCAATCAGTCCGAGTGCTACAATCTTTAATGTACTGAAATTAATAAATGCCTCTGCACTCGTAGAAGCGCCTACAGATGTACCCAAAAGGATAACAACGATGTACATCAGCGCATTGGAAGCTGTATCCGTCAGCTGTCTGACTACCCCGCACTCACGGAACAGGTTTCCTAACATCAGCATGCCTACTAAAGGAGCTGTTGTCGGCAGAAGCAGGCAGACGATAATGGTAACGACAATTGGAAACAGAATTTTCTCCAGTTTGGATACCGGACGTAAGTTCTGCATCTTAATCTGGCGTTCTTTTTTTGTCGTCAGCGCCTTCATAATCGGCGGCTGGATAACAGGAACTAACGCCATATAAGAATAAGCTGCCACTGCAATCGGCCCCATCAGAGCAGACTGGCCGAGTTTTCCGGCAAGGAAAATCGAAGTCGGGCCGTCAGCACCGCCGATAATGGATATCGCTGCCGCTGCTTTATCGTTAAAGCCCATAAAAATAGCCATAAAATAAGCCATGTAAATACCAAACTGCGCTGCCGCACCCATTAAAAAGCTGATCGGATTGGCAATCAGCGGCCCGAAGTCTGTCATCGCCCCGACACCTAAGAAAATCAGGGACGGAAGTATAGACCATTCATCTAATGTATAAAAATAATACAGTAATCCGCCAACACCATTGCTTGTCTCTTCCGGACTTGCCATAATATCCGGATAAATATTAACAAGCAGCATCCCGAATGCAATCGGTACAAGCAGTAACGGTTCATAGCCCTTTGCGATTGCAAGATACAAAAAAACACAGGCAACCAGAATCATAAGGTAATTTCCCCATGTCAGGTTAAAAAATGCTGTCTGGTGCAGGAGGTTACTCATTGTCTCTCCAACGTAACTAAGCATATTTGTCCTCCTAAAATAATCTGCTCATTAATTCATAGTAGCTAATAAAGCGCCTGATTCTACCGTATCACCGACAGCTACTTCTATGCTTGCTACTGTGCCATCCTGCGGAGCTACAACCGGCGTTTCCATTTTCATGATTTCAAGTACAAGAATCGGGTCGCCTTTTTTCACCTGGCTGCCTGCAGCTGATTCAATCTTAAATACCTTGCCTGCTGCGCCGGCTTCTATTTTAATGCTTCCAGCGCTGCCGGATGCCTTTGGTGCTGCTGCCGGTGCAGGCGCTGCTGCTCTAGGCATTGCTGCTGCCGGTGCTGCTGCATGCGCCGCGCCAGTCTCTTCTACAGTAACATCATATACATTCCCATTTACGGTAATTGTGTAGCTTTTCATTATTAGATCCTCCTGTTCATTTCAACCTTCTTTATTTTCTTCTCTTAATCGAACGGACTACAAATCCGTCTGCTGCAAGAGCCCCGTCTGAGGCTGCAACCGCTGCTGCAATCACTGCAATCAGCTCTGTATCATCCTGAACCGGTACTTCCACCGCCGGTATAACAGGCACAGCCGGTGCTGCTGCCGGTACGTTTTCCGGTGCCGGTGCATTTTTTGCTTTTGCCTTTTCCTGCAGATACGGAATGATTTTAAAAGCATAAATAACCAGACTGATTAAAATCAGTATCATAAATACGGTTCCAAGACCCATCAGCGTATTCATAGCCGCTTTCTGCATCTTTTCTCCAAGGGAATAAATCTCGTCTAACGTCATATCTGTAATCTGCATATCCAGATAATTATAAACACAGGTCAGCGTAATATCACGGTTTTCAAAATCCATAACCAGTGTCGTTGCCAGTGTTTTGCCGGATTTATCAATGCTGAATTCCCCAAGCTTTTCAAATCCGCCAAGCTGTGGTTTCAGCTCTTTCCACCGCTTAATCAGGCTTACCAGCGGCATGTCCTCATACTGTTCATAGTAAGAAATGACCTCATCTAACTGCGCATCCTCAGATTCCGTCAGATTCGAGGCAAGACTTTTTGCCGAAGTCTCCAGCTCGTCATAGGTCATGCCATTATAGTCTGCCTTCTTCGGGTCTTCCCCGCATCCGCATACACCAAGCAGCAGCATACACAGACAAATGACCAGACATAATTTTTTCTTCATATAATATACGTCACCTTTCTACTTTGTTCCATGTTTCTTATTTGGCTGATCTACCCGTTTAGTATACAGCATTTCCACTGCTGCAATCAGGTATTTTCTTGTACCCGGATAATCAATAATGCGGTCTACATAGCCTCTGGCCGCTGCTGCATTTACATTTCCCTGCAGCGCTTCATATTCTGCTGCTTTTTTATCGATATCAGCTGCGGATTCATCTGCATACATAATCTTTGCCGCAAGATGCGCATCCATCATGCCCGTTTTTGCATCCGGCCATGCATAGACAAGATCTGCTCCAAGGGACTTGGAATTCATAATGGTATAAGCACTTCCATATGCTTTGTCTGTAATCAGGTTTACTTTCGGCACGGTAGCGCCTGCAAAAGCACTTACAAGCCGTCCTGCTGCTTTTGCCAGGTTTTTCTCGGAGCACATCGCTGCACGAAAACCGGCTGCGTTTGTAAGAGAGATGACAGGAATATCAAAAGCGTCGCAGAAAGTAATAAATTCTGCCGCCTTGCTGCATCCCCTTGCAGATAACACCGCATCAAATTCCTCCGTCTTTTCGCCTTTTTCATCATAAACTTCTGTACAGTTTGCAACAGCGCCGACTGTTATGCCGTCTAATCTGATAAATCCTGCAACCATGTCTTTTGCATAATCTGCTTTTACTTCTACAAACACATGCCCGTCGGAAATCTCGCTTAATACGTATCTCGGGTCGCCTTTCATCGTATCCAGGTTTTCACAGGCACGGTTTAAATCATCCGCACAGTCTGCCGTACAGCCGCCTTCTGCATTATTGGAAGGCAGGATGCCGATCAGCTCACGAATGCGCATCATCATCTCATCTTCTTCACAGACAGCATCTATCGTGCCTGTTTCTGCACTCTGAAATGCAGCATCAGCTGTATTGCACTTATCTATGCGGTTGCCGTCAATCGCATTCGGAGAATTGATAAACATCTTTGCTGTATCAGCTTTTACAAATGTAAAATCGCTTAACGCCGCTGCTACTGCCAGTCCGCCGCCGCAGGTGCCGAATACCGCACTGATCTGCGGAATGATGCCGGATGCTTCAGCCTGTTTTTTGTATATCAGGCCAAACGCTTCCAGAGCATCTACAGATTCCTGAAGCCGGATGCCTGCGCAGTCAATCAGACCTATGACAGGAGCACCCATTTTTACTGCCATGTCATATACAGCCGCGATTTTTTTCGCATGCATTTCGCCAATGGTGCCGCCTAATACAGATACGTCCTGGCTGTAAACAAATACCAGACTGCCATCAATCAGACCGTGTCCTGTGATCACACCGTCAGAAGGAGTATCTGTTTTTGCCAGATTGAAATCGGTGCTTCTTGCAGTAACAAGCGAACCAATTTCCATAAAGCTGTTTTCGTCGACTAACTTTGCAATCCGCTGCATTGCAGAGTTATCATTACTATTACTCATTCTTTAGCCCTCCATCTATTTTGAAACTTTTCAAAAATTTCGTCAGTATAATAGTAACGCTTTTCGAACGAATATTCAATAGGATTTTGTTAAATTTTTCACTGCAGGCGGACGGGCGCATGCGGACACAGAGACGTTACAGCGCCCGGAATGCCGGAATAAAGCCCATTTAGTCCTGTAAAAGTCTATACAAAATTTTTACATAAAAAAGGTTGCAAAAATCATGAAAATTCCGTATCATTATTTTATATGCGGAAAACAGACACCGCAGTGCAATGATCAGAATAAAATGGATCAAATAGTCAGAAAGAGTCAGAGGTATGCTATGAGAGGAAAAAAAGCAAAACTTATCAACGCTGTATCCGAATTAAGGGAAGAAGACTACTCCAGAGAACCCGAACTAAATGATATTTACCAGCGGCTTTTAACTGCCCGCCGGCAGTTTGCAGAAATTTTTGAAAAAAATATCAAAGCAGTCATGCAGATAAGCTCCCTTGATTTGACCATGCAGCATCAGACAGAAAAAATTCTGGATATATCACATAAAGTAGCTAAAGCTGCCGATACCATTTTCGGAACAGCTACCGGCAATTCGATGTTCACAGGGACATCCAGCAGCCAGCATGAAGAACTTGCACATATGATTACCAATATCGCTTCTGAAACATCTGAAGTAAATGATAAAATACAGTCCTGTCAGAATGAGCTGACTGAGATCCGCAGCCTTTCTGTAAAGACCATTGATATCTCACGCAAAATGCAGGAGGATATGGATAACCTGTCTGATATTATCGGCCGTATGAATGACGTCATCTCAGGCATTGAATCTATATCCCTGCAGACGAATCTGCTGGCGCTGAATGCTTCCATCGAAGCAACCAGAGCCGGAGAAGCCGGAAGGGGATTTGCCGTTGTGGCAGACGAAATCCGCGCCCTGGCTGGCGAAACACAAAAGCTGACAGGAAATATGGGCAGTTTTGTAGAAGAAATCGAATCTGCTTCGCGCCAGAGTGTAAAAAGCGCTTCCGGAACGATACATGCTCTGGAATCCATGACTGGCAAAATTGGAAATGTGTGGGAATTAAACGATCAGACTCATAAACACGTTACCAAAGTCAGTGAATCTGTCAGCTCCATTGCTGCGGTAAGCGAAGAAATCAGCAGCTCTATGACCGAAATGGAAAACCAGCTGCATGACAGCACCGACTTTATGCAGAATGTAAGCCATGATTTAAAAGAAGCCACAAAACCTGTTGTTGACATAGAAAAAACACTGGATGAGACAGTAAAGCAAATGGGTGTTTTATCGGAAGACGCCTTCTTCCATTTAGAAAGAAGCGAATTTGTCAAGCATATTAACAATGCAATTACCGCACACCAGGCATGGCTGCGGAATCTGAAAAACATGATCAGGCAGCGCAGCATTGTTCCGCTTCAGCTGGATTCGACAAAATGCGGTTTTGGCCATTTTTACAATGCAATGACCCCGAATTTACCAAAAGTACGTCAGATCTGGGACGGACTTGAAAAAAAGCATGAGCGGTTTCACCAGTTTGGCGGCGAAGCTATTGAAGCGTTAAAAGCAGGCAGCTATACCGAAGCGGAGTCCGTTTACAACCAGGCAGAACTATACTCCAGGGAACTTATCGCGGATCTTGAAAAAATACGCAGACTGGAAGAAGAAGAGTAGAAAAAATTCTAAAAAGGACTGTCGCACCAAGAAATGCTGCAAAATATAGTTAGTATTAAACTATTACATACTATATCCTGTAAACATTCTGTTTAGAACGTGTCTTAATCATACTTTCCGTAAAATGAGCTTCACGGTATTAAGGCACGCTGCAGTGCGGCAGTCCTCTGCTATTCATGATATCTGCATGTTTACTTCATAAACTGGTCAATGGCCTTGTTCAAATCTTCCACAGCCTGATGATCCCCATGTTCTATTGCATGAACAATGCAGTGGCTGATATGCTCTTTTAAAATAAGTTTTCCTGTATTGTTTAATGCAGATTTAACTGCAGCAAGCTGTATCAGCACCTCGCTGCAGTCCCTTCCGTCTTCTACCATTGCCTTTACCGCCTCCAAATGCCCGATTGCTTTTGACAGACGGTTGATTACAGCTTTCATTTCTTTCGGGTCATGTGTATGGGTATGGGCTTCCATGCTCATTCATTCCTTTCCTAAGATCACTGGTTTTTCAGAAACATCACTGCCCCAGTTCGGCCATTTCATCGATTTGTGCGATTAACTCAAGCAGTCTCGGGCTGTTTTCATTGTGAAGTTTCATAAGCCTGTCTATCTCCCGGCGTTCTTTTTTGACGATATCCAGGTTATAGGCAATCTTTGAGCGCAGTTTCTGGCGGCGTACGAGCAGGTTATGCTTAATCTCCACCATTTCTTTTTGATCTACCAGCGCCTGCGGCTGTTCAATCCATACACGGGAATCATACAGTTCGCATTTTTTGAGAAGCCTGACCAGCTTTTCATAGTAATAATTTAAATCTTCATTTGTTTTTCTGTATTTTTCCTGTTCACGCATCGCTTCCTGGTACAGGTCCCACTGATATTCAAATTCCCTGGAATCTCTTACGTGATATTTTTCATGTACATAGTCGACTGCATTTGTAATGTTTACATATTTAATCTTGACTTTATTTAAAAGCGTAATCGCATAGTTAATATTTACTTCCGCCTGTCTGCTGTCCCTCCTGCTGCTTTCTAAGCGCAGAACAATATAGGCTGCTCCGAGAAAAGCAGCTGTGATCACACCGATCCAGGCATACTGCAGTTCATAGTAAAAACCTTTTTCAAGCACGATTAAAAGGACTGCTGCTGTCAGCACTGTAAAAAGAAGCATAAAAGATGCCTGGCGCAGCCTTTTGCGCAGTCTTCTTAAGTCTTTTTTCTGAATTTCCCATTCATGCTTTTCTCCTTCCAGATACTGCATATCACGTTTTACCGTTGTCTGATATTCCTCATTTGAACGGAGATTTTTAATGGCATCCGGAATCTGGTCTTCCTGCCTTTGAATCATCTGAAACTGTGCATCCGATATTTTTTTTGATGTGTTTAAGAACTGGTCTCTTGCCAGATTCAGCTTTGCCACATAATCTGCCGCTTTTTGAATTTCTTCGGCCTGGTCTGGAGCCAGATTTTCAATCAGCTCGATATCATTCAGATAGGAAGTTACGATATAATATTCCTTTTTCCCGTCATCAATCTCTCTTGCGTTTTCCATTACCCGCTCACAGCGCTCTATCATCGTGCCCGCCGGACTCTGGTCCGACAGACTTTCCAGTCCTCCGGATATCTGTACATCTTCCAATACTTTTTCAAGTCTTTTCTGGTCCTTTCTGCGCTTAAAAAATCCCATGCCCTCACCCCTTACTTATAGCTGATATATTCTTCTTTCCACTGATTTACCTGTCTTGCCGCCTCGCTTGCAGCCTGAATCTGGGATACCTGCAAAAGGCGCTCCAGTTTTGCCGTCTGTTCAAATTCTGCCGAAGCCTCTGTCAGCTGGATTAACTCGTTTAAATTCTTTTTCATTGCCGCATACTGCTGCGTACTGATATGATAACGCTGCAGAAACTTCAGGACACGTTCGCTTTCTTCCAGAAAGCAGACAGCCTGTGAAGCAGCTTTTAATGAATCTGCCCGGTGGCTTAATTCATATGCTCTTTCATAGCAGCTGACTGCCCGTTCAAAGCAGAACATTTTCGCGTAAGCGGTACCCATATTGTGCCAGATATCTCCGCTGACCCTGATATCAGAAGGACTCTTAGACGCATGTCCGAGCAGATTTCTGTATTCAAGGACTGCCGCCAGATATTTGCCCCTTTCCATCAGCTGGTCTGCTTTTATTTTGCGGTTTTCATAGTTGCTCTGATGATCCATCTTCTGCAGTTTCATGCCCAGAAACTGCATCTCATTTTTGGAAAAATAACCGGAATCCGTTATAATCTGCATGCAGAAAGCCCGGAATCCTTTTCGGCCTTCCATAAGCTGCCTTAGTTTTTCTGACAGTGCCACTGCCTGCAGTTCTGTTTCCAGCCAGCCGCAGAATTCCGGTGTCATGATATTTTCATCCAGAAGATATATATTATCCTGCAAAAAATAACACAGTTCTTCTATTGAATAAATATTTTTTCCTGCACTTTCCAGATAATAAGGCCTTGCAGCCCGTTTATAACTGCAAAAAATCAATCCGCTCATTTCCTGTCCCTCCAGCTGCAGCCCGGATTCAAATAAACTGCTAATTTACTTTCATCACGTGTTCCCACACCATGTCGCTTGCTTTAAAAAACTCCCCCAGACCCAGATCCCGGATTGTAATCTTTACCGAACGGTCCGAGACCGGCTTTGCCTGTATCTGCAGCCTGGTTGCCTTTTTCGGGCGTGCCGGGAGATTTGTAAGTTCCAGTGATTCGATCCTTGCCTCACGGCTGTTTGGCCTTTGAATCCAAAAATCAATTTCACCAGGCCCGTCTAAAATCATCTCACAGTTACTTTCTGCTTCATACCAGTTATCTCCTGCCATAATCAGCGTATGAAATGCCATCTCATTATTTTTGCGTACTTTCAGGCTGATATTAAATTTCATCTGGTTTTCACCCATATACGTATAATTCCACGGAATCAGCCCCGCCTGTTTTTCTGCCCCGTAGCAGGCTCCCTTCGAAAACAGGTTTTTCCCAAGAAACGCACGCCTGCCCTGGCACATAGTTCTTAAAGACTGTTTCATCCAGTCCCCGTCAAATCCTTCTCCTACCAGATAAATAGATGAGATGATTTTTTTTCCAAATATTTTCGGAATAATTTTGGAAAATACATAATCCCTGTTCTCTGTCAGATATCCGCAGTCCGTCTCCATAATCTGCACAATCTGAGGATTTGACTGTTTCCCGCGGATCAAATACCAGCAGAGCATGTTTTCCCCGTAATAGCGGAACATTACGACGTCATGGTTCGACAGCCCGTCTTTCTGGCTCATTGCATAATAATAAAAGCTCTCCATATAGTCCATGACAGTAATCTTATTTCTTTCAACCGGCAGCTGTTTAAACACATACTCCATTAAACTCATTAATTTTTCATTTAATTTTTCAAAAGTAAATGTGATTCTGCCGATTTCAATTTTGGGACCGAGTTTTCCCGCCAGCGAGAGTATTTTTTTAATAAAGATGGCAAGAAGATAGCGAACCTCGTAAGTCTGGTCTTTGATCATTGTAAAATCCCGCTCCAGCGCTCTTGCTAACAGACTTCTTTCACACCTGCCCATATCTGCTTTCTCAAAACGGACTGCTTCATCTCCGTACACCCACTGGCCTGATGCAGATGCCATGCACACTGCAAGCGGTATCTGAAATATTTCACTGCCTGCAACCGCGCTTACTGTTTCTGGTTCCTGATGGGACGTTGTGGCAAAACTAACCATGGCATAGCTGTCATTTAAATCAATTCCAATATATAATTGCTGTTTACGATCTGCCATCGCCTTCCCTTTCCATAAGTCTGTTTCCTGGGTGTTCAGATAATTTTAAACATCTTTGCACTTAATATATGTAACTTTTCGTATTCCTGCATCGTATGTACAAGCTCCTTAAAATTCCCCTGTCTGCGCTGATGCAGCATACGGTTAATATACGCATAGCGTCCTCCCCAGGCGGTATCCTGGTATCCCGTGCCTGCAATGCGGCTGCTTGTAACCAGCTGCTGTGTGCCGTCACCCGTTTCCTCTGTGATATAATACTCCGCCTCTTCATCCAGAAACAGCAGAAATTCCCAGGTAAAGATCCCGTCATACACATTCAGCATATTTTCTGTTATAAATTCTTCCTGCTCTGGCGGCATCCGGTAGTGAATCCGTATAATACTGTCCGGCCTGGCATGATGTTCCACCAAAACCCTGTTATACAGCTGGTATCTTGCACGCAGGCTGTCTGGCAGGTTTTCAAAAAACGCAAAATTCATATTCCTGGATATAAATTCATGTAACAGCTCATCCGCCTGGCCAAGCTGGTAACGGTCCAGATGCTCTGTCTGCGAATAGTATTTTAAAAGTCCCAGACGGCAGGCTGTCCCTCTTAATTTTCCTTCCTTCTGCAGCTGGACTGCCTCCATAAAAAGACTCTGCGGCAGCACCATATCCGAAACCGCATATTCATGCATACAGTATGACCGGTATGCCTGCAAAATAAATTCCCTTCCATTATGTGCGCGGTATCCCTGGTACACTTCCTGAATCTGGTCCACATATTCTGTGCTGTATAAAGCCTGAACCAAAAGCCTCTCTTCTAATTCCGCTACATCATCGATCTCACATGCTTTTGCGGCCTTAAATACCATCATCATCTGTTTGGACGGCCCTTCATAATATCTGGCAAGATAAGAAGTGATCGTGGCATTGCATATACCTGAGAGCATCACCGACATGCACATTTCTAAAAGGTATGCATCCTCCCCGATATCCTTGGCACGAAGCATAAATGTCAGAAGCTGCGCCAGCACTTTTTTATCAATACCGGCATATCCATAACTGTTTACCAGCTCATATGCCTTTTCATGATAGGAATGCTGCACCATAAGCTCAATTAAGATATTCCTGTTTGCCCTGCTCATCCCTGCAAAATCAATCTGTGTAAAATATACTTCCAGCCCTTCTTCCTGCTGGTTAATCAGACAGTACCGCACAAGGCCCGGCCCAATCTGGTTTTTAAATTTTGTGCTGATCTGCGGGGCATCCATTAATATACGCAGATAATCCACATCTGTTTTTACCGGCACATTCAAATCCGTCTTTCCATCCATATGGTGCATCAGAAACTGCAGTTTGAAAGGAGCCAGATTCAGGCACTTGCGGATATAATGGGAAGGCTTCATCAGTTTTTCCAGCTGGCAGGACTCCGGGGATACAAACCTCTGCCCTCTGTTATTTTCCAGCACAATTGCATAATCATTTGAAAACAGCTGAAAATACGCCGACTCTGAACTAATTGCAATCCGCTGTTCTTCTTTCATATGTTTTTGAATCACTACTACAAAAGCCGCCATCTTATTCATGCAGTAAAATTTATGCGTGTATAAAATATCTGCTAACGGTGCCGCAAGTTCCTGGGTCAGAATGCCTTTGTCAAGTACTTCTTCATAAATCACTGCCAGATTGTCATCCATATGGCCTTTTAAAATCTCATCGATTGCAAACTGCTTCATCGTTTCTGTATATTTTGCATACATCACAGGCTGTTCTTCTTTATGCGCGATAATATTCACGTACAAAGCAGCCTTATACTGATAGGCCAGCTGGTTATTATACTGAAAATACATCTGGATCACTTTTGGAAGCGGCTGGATATTATGTAAATCCATGGTCAGAAGGAACGCTTCGTACAGTCCGGTAATCTTTAGATTCTCACCAATTCCCTTTGCATACCACTTATGATGCTTTCTCTGATAGCACTGCCCTTTAATCAGATAGGCACACACACCGGCAAGCATATCTTCATCCTGGTATTTTTCATAACTGCGGAATAAAATCCTGCAGACAATCGGCTGAAACTGGCGCATATTATTGGCCAGACGCATAACCTGGTCGGCTAAATCCCTGGTCATGACACCCTGCCTGGATACCCAGTTCATTAAAAGTATTTCAAATAAATCCAGTTTTGTCAGTAAATAAGGCTGTTCGAGAAAGATTCGAAACGCCTCCACATACCATAGCGGCGAATACTGCCCCTGTAAAATCCGGCTCTCAATCGCACGCAGTTTTACCTGAGGCTGGGTGCGCAGCACGCTGTTTAACCGCAGTGTGAGAAAAAATATCATAGGATGCGAGCTGTAACGCTTTGCAATGGCCTCGATTTCATCTAACAGCTGTTCGATCACAGCCGGTTCCTTTTCTTTCTGCAGGCACAGATAATTATAAAATGCCCACTGCGGCCTTCTTTTATCTTTATATTTCTTTCTGAAATCATTCATCAGCCATTCTGCATCCTGGCGCTGTTTGTTGCGCATCAGTGCATACGCTTTAAACAGCATATACCAGGGATCATCCGGCTTTAATTCTTCCAGCCTCTTAATCAGTGCCAGTGTCTGCTTCGTCCATTCCCCGGTCACGATTTTTTTCAGACGGTAATTAATATAACATCTGGTCAAAAGACAGGTCGCCCGCTGCAGAGCCTGTACTTTGCGCTCTTTGCGTACCTTGATGCTGTCTGTGGATGCCCATACATGAAATTCTTCTTTCTGAACGTCGTTTTCAAAATAAATGCAGCCGAAATTATTGCCTGCATGCATATTTTCTTTATCTATGTAAAATGTAAACGGATAGCTGCTGCCTATAAAATCCTGGTCTGTAAGAATGCGTTTCTGCGGAACTAAAAAATCCCCGCTTGCAAAAACCCGGATTTCCAAAAATCCCCAGCCTTCCTTGTGGATACTAATCTGCTCTTCCGCCGGGCCAGTAATTTCAAACACTTCAATGCTTCGTTTTTCCAGCGTAAAAGTTACCCGCTCTTTTTTTCCTGTGCCAATTAAAAATTCATCCATAGTCTGGTCTGTAACCGAAGACCTGGAAAGCCCCTCATATAATAAAGCTGCTTTTAATTCTTTTGGCGTCAGTATATTTTTAAAGGCTGGCGAATGAAAGATATGATAAGCTTCTTTCCATTCCTTTTTTGCGAGTTTTACAAAATCCCTTAAGTTTTTAATTTTTCCTAAGGACGCCTCTGCATACAGCCTTGTTACAGTCACTGCATAAGAAAGCTGGTATTCCCCGCCGTTTAATACCACATGCAGTTCCCCGGCTGCAATCTCTCCTTCTGTCATGCCGTCTGCACGAAACTGTACCTGAATCTCTGCTTCTTCCCCCTCGAACTGGGGCGTCAGGCATTCCATTCTCGCACTGGAAGAATAAATAATACCTCTCATCCATATTCCATTTTCACTCTTCACCTGAAAGCTGTCTGTTACAGACTGTCCCTCCACAGCCTCTAATTCCAGTTTTTCTTTTGAGAACACAACCTGCGGATACTCGTAAGGAATTTTGCCCTCTGCCAGTTCTTCGATTCTCTTTCGCACAATGACACCTGCTTTGCTCTTGCATTTTTCATTCATATCGCTATAATGAACAAAAGACAATGTATATTTTGACTATCTACTGAATTATAAACTATTTGCGGTGGACGTGCAATATGTTAATGAATGAATCTAAAAAAGGAGGATCCGCTATGATCCAGCATAAAGACCATTTTCACGGAAGCGACCTGGAAAAAATTGAACAGGTCTACGGAATCAAAAAAGAAACCATTACCAGTTTTTCAGCAAATGTAAACCCGCTTGGCATTTCTCCCATTTTAAGACATACGCTGTCTGAAAAAATCGATGCCATCTCCTCTTACCCGGACCGGGATTATGTATCCCTCCGCAGAAGCATTGCACAATATGCAGGTACAGATTATGAAAATATTATTGTAGGAAACGGCTCCACGGAACTGATTTCACTGTTTATCCAGATTGAACATCCGAAAAAAGCCCTCATCATCGGGCCGACTTATTCCGAATATGAGCGCGAGATTTCTTTAGGCGGCGGCACAACGCTGTATTATCCGCTCAGGGAAGAAGACGGATTTGTACTGAATACACAGGATTTTATTTCCCATTTAAAAGATGATATCGACCTTTTAGTACTCTGCAATCCAAACAACCCGACCTCGACCTGTGTGACAAACAAATCGATGCGTCTGATTCTGGATGCATGCCTGCAGCACGGAATTTATGTCATGACAGACGAAACATATGTAGAATTTGCTGACCATACCGAAGAAATTACTTCTGTTGCGCTCACTCATTATTATAATAACCTGGTAATTCTGCGCGGAACATCAAAATTTTTTGCTGCTCCCGGACTGAGACTCGGTTATGCAGTTACAGGCAACAAAGATTTAATCAAGATGATAAATACAAGAAAAAACCCTTGGACGATCAATTCTCTGGCTGCCATCGCTGGCGAACTGATGTTTCAGGACGAAGCATACATCCGTGAAACAAAAAATCTCATCTCCTCAGAACGCAAACGGCTGTATGAACTGTTTCAGCAGAGAAACGATTTTAAAGTATACAAACCTTCAGGAAACTTTATGCTCGTCAAAATATTAAAAGAAAATTTGACTTCCCAGGATTTATTTGACCGTGCGATACGCCGCGGCATGATGATACGGGACTGCTCGACATTTCCATTTCTGGATGATAAATATATCCGCTTCTGTTTTATGAAACCTGAAATGAATCATGCACTCGTCAGCTGCATGTTCGAAGAATAGCCGGGAGATACTGCAATGAACCAGCCTCATCATGAAAAAATATTTGAAACAAGCACATTAGGAATCGGCCTTTCTTTCAGCACAGTTCCGGGCGGCTACCAGCCGTCCCACTGGCATGACGGAATGGAAATCCTCTACCCGCTCAATGGGGAAGCAGAGATTACTGTGGATAACAAAAACTATAATCTGCCGACTAAAAATGCCACTGTCGTCGATTCCTTTAAAATCCACAGTACCTTTTCAAAAGACAGCTCTATGCTGCTTCGCATCCTGATACCAAAAGAACAGCTGAAAAATTATATGCCGGACATTATGCTCTGCCACATTGACTGCATTCCGCAAGATATCCGCATAGACCAGTTCGAACAGTATTATAAGCTCTGTGAACTCTTAGCAGAGCTGACACGCCTGTATATCTACGATGTCACAGCTTTCCGCCTGTCAGCAGAAGGATTAATCCTACAGGCTGCAGCACACCTGATCCGCTATTTTTCTACCAAAGATACCTTAGCCGTTTCAGAAACCGATCCCCTTACCGTAGAACGTATCCGTTCTGTCATCCGGTATGTGGAAACTCATTATCAGGAAAATATTTCTCTGCAGGATGCAGCTGCACACATCGGCATCAGCCGCGAATATTTCTGCCGGATATTCAAAAAAAATACTGGCAGTTCGTTCTTACAGTATTTAAATGATGTACGGCTATCCAAAATTTACGGCGACCTGCAGACTTCCAGTCTGTCTGTATCGGAAATCATGGAAAAAAATGGAATAACGAGCCAGAAGCAGTTTAATTTGTCTTTTAAGAAAAGATATGGGTGTACGCCTTCTGCTGTGCGAAGGGCGAAGGCGGAGGCGAAAGAGCTATAGGATTATTGATGAGCCGGACGCCAGGTAGAGAAACTTTTTCCTTTCCGGCGTCCGGAAAACCTATAAAGTGTATGAAATTTCCACAACCGGAGCGTGAATATGGCGTAAACCGGAGTACTATCAGTGGCTGGGTAAAGCAGCTT
>CAJTVR010000009.1 GCA_910580075.1 uncultured Eubacterium sp.
GAACTTCTAAATTTTCTGCTTCAAGGCTGTGGCAGCGGACGGACCGGTGCCTGATACCCTGGCGTTTTGGCACGCTTTATGCTTTGGCACTGGCAGGCACCTTTTGGGGCTTCCAGGTTCTTTCATGCGTCGGACAGTGTGCCCCAAATCCTGTGTATCAGGCAGAAAATTAAGAATTTCTAACTGTTCTCCGGAGTCACAGAAAAAGGAAAAAGTTTCTCCGCCCGGCTGGTACTGGATGAATTTTATGTACCTGTCCGGTACCGTTTTCCAGACACGTGCCACACAGCACGGCAGCCGGACGTATATTCTGCCAGAACTAGCTGGATGGAGAACCTGTTCCTTCTGATGTGACTCTGGAGAAAAGCTGGAAGTTCTAAGTATTCTGCTTCCAGACAGTGGCAGCGGATGGATTGTCACCTGATGCTTTGGCGTTATGGCATGCTTTCAGCAGTGGCGCAGGCAGGTGCTTTTGGGGACTTTTGGGTTCTTTCATGCGGCAGACAGTGCGCCCAAAATCCTGTGTGTCAGGCAGAATACTAAGAACTTCCAGCTTTTTTCAGGAGTCACACCACAAGGAACAGATTCTCTCTCCGGCTGGCTGCGTCAGAATAAATATCCGGCTGCCAGGCAGGCACGTAAAATACATCCAGTAACAGCCATCAGCCGCCTTTGTACAGAAGTCTGCCAGTGCCAAAGCAAAAAGCATGCCAAAGCGTCAGGGCATCAGGCACCGGTCCGTCCGCTGTCACAGACTGGAAGCAGAAAATTTAGAAGTTCTTACAGTTCGTAAGCGGAACAGAAAAAGGAAAACGTGTCTCTTCCCAGCGTCCGGCTAATCTATACTTTTCTGGTATCATCACTAATCAAACGGGCCAGTTCAGGAACTAATATGTTCCCGGGATATAATCATATCTGGCATAGAAAAGAATATAGAAAGGATTAAGGCAGGAATTTATGATATTCGAAACACACGCACATTATGAAGACCAGCAGTTTGATGCAGACAGGGACGCTTTACTGCAGTCTATGAGAGAGCATGGCATTTCCAGAATTGTAAATGCAGGCTCTACGATTGAAACGACGAAAAAAAGCATCGAACTGGCTGAGAAATATGATTTTATTTATGCAGCAGCAGGCGTGCATCCCAGCGAGACTGACTGTCTGAATGAAGAAAGTTTTGAATGGCTGAAGTCGCAGGTGAAGCATCCAAAAGTAAAAGCAGTTGGGGAAATCGGTCTGGATTATTACTGGGATAAAGAGGCAGCAGTCTGGGAAAAACAGCGTTACTGGTTTAGAAGACAGCTGGAGCTGGCAAAAGAAGCGGGCCTTCCGGTCATTATCCATTCTAGGGATGCAGCAGAAGATACGCTTGCAATTATGAAAGAAGCATACCAGATGCATATACCAGGCGTTATCCACTGTTTTTCCTATTCCGCGCAGATGGCCAGGGAGTATGTCAAAATGGGCTATTATATCGGGGTAGGGGGTGTAGTGACTTTTAAAAATGCAAAAAAGCTGAAAGAAACAGTTGAACAAATCCCTCTGGAGAAAATCCTGCTGGAAACCGACTGCCCGTATATGGCTCCGGAACCATACCGCGGGAAAAGAAACAGTTCACTGTATCTGCCTTATATAGCCGCAAAAATTGCTGAAATTAAAGGAATTACCGAACAGGAAGTGATAAACGTGACAGAACAGAATGCCTGCAGAATGTATCAGCTGCCGCAGTAAAGTTTCTGCTTAACTTAAGACGTGCAGTTTAAGGCATCTGTATCCTCCTGTCTGCCGGAGAGCAGTATATACTGATATATTTTTGATATAGAAAGGAATTCATGGGAGACTTAATTTATCCGCAAAATACAATTGCAGTATTGCAAAAATACAAATTTAATTTTCAAAAAAAGTATGGACAGAATTTTTTAATCGAAGCACATGTAATGAATAAAATTATAGCTGCATCCTGTGTGACGAAAGATTCCTTTGTCCTGGAAATAGGCCCTGGTATCGGCACAATGACACAGTTTTTATGTGAATCTGCAAAACATGTGGCAGCAGTAGAAATTGATAAAAATCTGATACCGATTCTTCAGGATACACTTAGCAGTTATGGTAATGTAGATATTATCCACGAAGATATTTTGAAAATGGACATTGAACAGCTTGTAATGGAAAAAAACGAAGGAAAACCAATCCACGTGGCAGCAAACCTCCCTTATTACATTACGACGCCTATTATTATGCAGCTGTTAGAAAGCAGTGTTCCGATAGAAAGCATTACCGTTATGGTACAAAAAGAGGTCGCAGACCGGATGAAAGCGGAGCCAGGAACGAAAGAATACGGTGCGCTGTCTCTTGCTGTGCAGTATTATGCAAATCCCCGGATTGCTGCAAATGTACCTCCAAACTGTTTTATGCCAAGGCCAAAGGTAGGAAGCGCGGTCATATGTCTGGACTGCTATAAGAATCCTCCGGTACAGGTAAAGAATGAAAAACTGATGTTTCATATCATAAGAGCGTCATTTAACCAGAGGAGAAAGACGCTTGTAAACGGCCTGAATAATTTTTCAGAAATTCCTCTGACCAAAGATCAGATACAGCAGGGAATAGAAATGGCGGGACTGCCTGCGAATGTGCGCGGGGAAACGCTGTCTCTTTTGCAGTTTGCAAAGCTGTCTGACTGTTTATATGAAATGATTCCTAAATGATTCATATATAATAAAACGCTGGTCATTTTTCCGGGGGACATGTCATATAATACTAACATGATTGAAAAAATAAAAACCACATTATCACTGATTGTTATTATTATATGTCTGCCATACCTTGTGACATTTGTTGTTCAGGGTGATTTTTTAAATGCCCCGGATCAGGAGGAGGAATCCGGACAAGAGCTGGATGAAAATACAGAACTATTAATCCTTACAACAGCCAGCGAAATGCCGCTCCAGTATGAAAAAGAAGCCCTTAAGGCACAGACAGTGATTGCAAGGACCAATATTGCATATGCCCGGGAAAATGACCAGGCAGAGCCTGAGAAAGTATCCAGAGAGGACATGCGGGAGCATTTCGGAGCAAAAGAATTTCAAAAGTATTATGAACTGCTTAAAAGCTGTGCCGAAGAAACTGCCGGTGAAACGGTTACATATGACGGTAAACCGGTAAAACTGCCCTATCATTATGTAAGTGCCGGACAGACAAGGGATTTTTCACAGACAGACAAATCGATGCCGTATTTAAAATCAGTATCCTGTGCCAGCGATCTGCGTTGTGAGAAGTTTTTAAAAATCGAATTTATAGATAAAAAACAGTTTCGCAATAAGCTGCGCGCCGCGTTTCCGGAAACAGAATTTCCCGAAGAGGACATAAATAAAATGGCTGCTGTATCTAAGAGGGACAGCGCTTCTTATGTTATGTCGGTGCAGATTCCAGGGAAAAAGATAAGCGGTGAAGAATTTAAGAATGCTTTTTCCCTGAATTCAGCCTGTTTTTCTATCAAGGAAACGGACGGGAAGGTACGTATTATTACAAAAGGATACGGACAGGGATATGGAATGAGCCAGTATGAGGCGAATGAGATGGCAAAGGAAGGAAGCAGCTATAAGCAGATACTCGAATATTTTTACAGCGGGATACAGATAGAGAATTATCATACATAGAGAATTACCATACATAGAATCCATTTTTCAGCATAAATATAAAAATAACATTTTAATCAGGATTACAGATATGAAACTGCTTATATTTTTATCCAATACAGTGATACCGCTTCTGATTTTTTATATTGTAGGAACGGGACTTATACAGAAGCAGAATATTTATGAACAGTTTATTCATGGTGCGGAAGATGGATTTCATACCGTAATTAAAATCATGCCAACCCTGATCGGATTAATGGTGGCAGTCGGAATCCTGCGGGCATCCGGACTTCTGGATGCCGTATCGTCTCTGGCTGAAAATATAATTGGAAGCATAACTGGAAGCAGTCTGATACCAGGAGAAATAATTCCGGTATTTATCGTTAGGCTGTTTTCTAATTCTGCGGCGACCGGGCTGGTACTTGACATTTTTAAAAAATCCGGCACGGACTCTGAAATAGGATATATGGCTTCGATTATGATGAGTTCTACAGAAACGGTTTTTTACACAATGTCCATATACTTTATGTCTGTTAAAGTGAAAAAGACCCGCTGGACGCTTCCGGGAGCGATGGCTGCGGCAGTATCGGCAGCAGTGGCAAGTATTGTTCTGTCAAAGTATTTTATGGTATAATAAACAAAAGTCAGCTTTAACAGATTGGAGGAAAATCTATGTCAGCAGATGCAGTAAAAGAACTACAAAAAATGATAACGGAATCTGATAATATTGTTTTTTTTGGAGGAGCGGGCGTTTCGACTGAGAGCGGGATACCTGATTTCCGGAGTGTGGACGGATTATATAACCAAAAATATGATTATCCGCCGGAAACAATACTGAGCCATACATTCTATATGAGAAAAACAGAGGAATTTTACCGTTTTTACCATGACAAAATGCTCTGCCTGGATGCAAAGCCAAATGCAGCACATTTAAAACTGGCAGAGCTGGAACGCGCAGGGAAGCTGAAAGCTGTCATTACGCAGAATATTGACGGGCTGCACCAGATGGCAGGAAGCAGGGAAGTATTAGAGCTGCATGGCAGTGTGCATCGTAATTACTGCAGAAAATGTGCAAAGCAGTTTGACGCAGAATATATGAAAAATTATGAGGGTGTTCCGCGGTGTGACGAATGCGGCGGTGATATTAAGCCTGATGTCGTGCTGTACGAAGAAGGCCTGGATACAGATACCATGCAGAAATCTGTTATGTATATTTCAAATGCAGACGTACTGATTATCGGAGGGACATCCCTGGCTGTATATCCGGCAGCGGGACTGACTGATTATTACCGTGGCAGTAAACTGGTATTAATTAATAAATCGGCGACTCCGATGGACAAGCGAGCTGATCTGCTGATCCAGGGAAGTATCGGAGAAGTACTCGGACAGATGAGTATCTGAAGAGAAATCTGAATAAGAAAGGGAGTCTGGAATGGATATAGAGCCGGGAGATATTCTGAAATTAAAGAAAAAGCATCCCTGCGGGAGTTTTGAATGGGAAGTACTCCGCACTGGCGCTGATTTCCGTCTGAAATGTACGGGATGCGGGCGGCAGGTGATGATGGAGCGGAGGCTGGCAGAAAAAAATGTAAAAAAAATCAATAAAAAACTTGCAAATGACAGCTAATCATGGTATCATTTGTATTCGTGATATAATAAATTCCTTGCTTTTTCCAGTGAGGAAGAGGCCAGAGACCAAAAGGAGGTACAATTCGCATGAACAAATATGAATTAGCACTCGTTGTGAATGCTAAAATCGAGGATGATGCGAGAGCAGCAGTGGTTGAGAAAGCAAAAGAGTATATTACCCGTGCCGGCGGTACAATTACCGAAGTGGAAGAATGGGGAAAGAAAAAGTTAGCTTATGAAATTCAGAAAATGAGCGACGGCTTTTTCTATTTTATTCAGTTTGATGCATCAGCAGCTGCTCCGGCTCAGATTGAACAGAAGGTCCGTATTATGGACAATGTTCTTCGGTTTTTATGCGTTAGGAAAGACGAGGCATAACCGATAAAGGAGATCATAGTATGAATAAAGTAATACTTATGGGACGGCTTACAAGAGATCCTGAGATCCGCTATTCTCAGGGTGAACAGTCTACAGCAATTGCCAGATATACACTAGCAGTCGACAGACGCTTTACAAAAAATAACGGCCAGGACCAGCAGACAGCTGATTTTATTGGCTGTGTAGCATTTGGACGTTCCGCAGAGTTTGCAGAGAGATATTTCCGCAAAGGATTAAAAATCATAGTAACAGGCCGTATTCAGACTGGAAGCTATACAAACCGGGACGGACAGAAAGTATATACGACGGATGTTGTAGTAGAAGATCAGGAATTTGCAGAGAGTAAAAGTGCAGCCTCTGACAATACCGGAGGCGGGTTTACGCCAATGGACAGGCCGTCTCCAAGCGCAGCAGGGGATGGTTTTATGAATATTCCGGACGGAATTGAAGAAGAGCTGCCGTTTGTTTAACAGGTACCAGCCAGCAGGCTGGATTTTAGCAGGAGGTAATAGTCATGGCTTTCAATAGAAATGAGAGAGGCGACAACCCTCGCAGAAGAACTATGCATAGAAGAAAAAAAGTATGCGTATTCTGCGGCAAGGACAACGTTATTGATTATAAAGATGTTAACAAATTAAAAAGATATATTTCCGAAAGAGGAAAAATCTTGCCAAGAAGAATTACAGGAAACTGCGCAAAGCATCAGAGAGCGCTTACAGCAGCAATTAAAAGAGCACGTCATGTAGCATTAATGCCATACGTGCAGGATTAATACAAATTTAGAAGAGTACAGTTTTGCCGGAATTCAAAGTCCTGGGCATGACTGTAAGATACAGACCACCACATGGACAGCCGTGTGGTGGTTTTTGTCATATATTATTTATATTTAAGAAAGCAGATGGAAATTTATGAAAAAACTGAGCAAAAAACTGATATTAGTGTCAGCTTTATTAATAATTTTAGGGATTTATTATTATGTTACGCTGCCGGCCATTAATATTCATGCCGCAGGATTCTGGACGACACTCGAACTGCTGATTGCAATTGTTACAATTATGTATGCAGTTGCAAAAATGCGCAAAATCACAAAAACGAACGTAGTGCAGGTGAAGACAGTAGAATATGCATTCAAAGAGCTAAAACTCGTAAAAGCAGGATGCATTTTATTTATCATTGTCCTTCTGGTTTTTGCAGCAGGAAATATTTTATCTTCACCGATAATCAATGCTGACCGGTATCAGAAACTGATGGATGTAAAAGAAAGCGATTTTACAGAAGATATCCAGCAGACAAACTATAATACAATACCTCTGCTTGATAAGGAATCTGCAGAACTTCTTGGAAACCGGAAAATGGGAAGCATGGTAGATATGGTATCCCAGTTTGAAGTAGGTTCTGACTACACGCAGATTAACTATAAAGATACGCCGGTACGTGTCACGCCTCTTATATATGCAAATGAGATTAAATGGCTTACAAACCAGAAATCAGGTATTCCGGCCTATATCAGAATCGATATGGCGACACAGAATACCGAATGCGTAAAACTGGACGAGACGATTAAATATTCGAAATCAGAATATTTTAACCGGAATATTTACCGTCATCTTCGTTTTCATTATCCAGCCTATATATTTGACGATCAGATCTTTTTTGAAATAAATGATGAGGGAATTCCATACTGGGTATGTCCGGTTAAAAAATTTAATATCGGCCTGTTTGGCGGGCAGACAGTAGGAAATGTCGTACTGTGCAATGCTGTGACAGGAGAATGTACTGACTATCCGGTAGAAAAAGTACCGAACTGGGTTGACAAAGTATATTCTGCAGAACTGTTAACAGAGCTTTATAATTTTTATGGAATTTATAAACACGGTTTCTTTAACAGCATTCTCGGACAGAAAGACTGTCTGAAAGCAACAAACGGCTATAATTACATTGCGCTGGATGATGATGTATGGGTATACACAGGTGTTACTTCCGTCAGCGGCGACCAGTCCAATGTCGGATTTGTACTGATGAACCAGCGTACGATGGAAACGAAATATTACAAAGTAGAAGGTGCAATAGAAGACTCTGCCATGTCTTCTGCAGAAGGACAGGTACAGAATCTGGGTTACCGGGCTACATTTCCGCTTCTGTTAAATATTTCAAATGAGCCGACTTATTTTATGGCATTAAAAGACGGTGCCGGCCTGGTAAAAAAATACGCAATGGTCAATGTGCACAAATACCAGTGGGTTGCAATCGGGGATACGGTAAAAGAATGTGAAAAGGCTTATGTAAATCTGCTGGGCACAAACGGGATTACCGATGCCAAAGACGAAGCACTGTACGAACAGATTACAGGAAGGATTGCGGCGTCTGCGCCGGTTGTAATAGAAGGAAATACACATTATTATGTGGCACTGGAAAATTCGAACGATTTGTTTGACGTAGATGTTTCTGATAAAAAACTGATCGGCATTATACGGTATCAGACAGGGGATACAATCAGTATGACTTATTCGCGGGAAGAGAGCGGACTGCATACTGTGAATGAAATTCAGGAATAACGGATGTGGAGAACGCCGGAGGGGAATGCAGTGTATGAATATAATTCATCTTTATTCTCCTTCGGATTCCCGGTCTGTATAACTTATTGAATGGTTACCATTTTTAACACGGATTTTTGTATACATCATGAAAACTCTTTTATTTAATGCTTTAACATGATATAATGGATACTATCTTTTTGGAAAGGCAGAAGACAGCAGAAATGAAAAGAAGTATAAAATTTAAAGGGCGTCTGAGAAATTATATGTACAGCCCGATCTTGCTTACAATCTTGCTTGTATTCATGAATATCCCGATCTATTTTTATCACCTGGAGGCCGGCTTTGTTACGTCTGCATTTACGCTGGTTTACTTTGTGATAGTAACAGTGAATTATCAGAAAAATAAACCGTTTTTTGTAAATGAACTGATTAATTTTGCAACTCAGTATGGAACTGTCCAAAGGAAGCTGCTGAATGAATTTGATATTGCATATGCACTGATTGATTATAATGGCAGAATTCTCTGGGTAAACGAGAAGTTTACAGAGATGACAGGGAAGAATAAGGAATACCACAAATCCATTACGTCAGTATTTACACATATTACAAAAGAAATTCTGGATAAAAATAGAACGGAGTCCCAGCTGCATATTGCCTGGGGAGGGCGGGAATACCGTGCGAAGCTTAAGCGTATCGAATTTTCCAGCATTACACCGGAAAATGAAATGGTATCGGTAGAAGGCAGCGAGGAGTACATGACAGCTCTTTATCTGTATGATGAAACCCAGCTGAACCAGTATATAAGGGAAAACGACGACCAGAAACTGGTAACTGCCCTGATTTATATAGATAATTATGAAGAAGTATTAAACAGCATAGAAGACGTGAAGCAGTCACTTTTGATTGCCCTCATAGACAGAAAAGTAAATAAATTTTTTTCCGGTATGGACGGATTAGTCCGCAAAATGGAGAAAGACAAATATTTTGTAGTTTTCCGCTATTTTTATCTTGCTAAAATGGAAGAAGACAAGTTCAGTCTTCTGGAGGAAGTCAAGACAGTTAAAGTAGGCAACGAAATGCCTGTGACGCTCAGTATCGGTATTGGCAGCATGGGCGATACTTATAATCAGAGTTACGAATACGCACGTATGGCGATTGGCATGGCGTTAGGCCGGGGCGGAGACCAGGTTGTTGTAAAAGAAGGGGAACGTATTACTTATTTCGGCGGCAGTTCGAAGCAGGTAGACAAAATGACCCGTGTCAAAGCCCGCGTCAAAGCGCATGCACTGCGTGAAATTATCGAAAGCCGCAGCCATGTTATAGTTATGGGACATCATATCGCAGATGTAGATTCATTTGGAGCAGCCATTGGTGTATACTGTGCCGGGCGCGTGCTTGATAAAAAAGTACAGATTGTGCTGAATGAAGTAACGACATCTCTTCGTCCGATTAAAGAATGTTTTAATGAAGAGAATGGATATGAACCGGATATGTTTATCGATGGAGATATGGCGGTAGAACTGACAGATAACAATACACTTGTAATGGTTGTAGATACAAACCGTCCGAATTATACAGACTGTCCGGAAATACTGAAACGGACAAAATCCATAGTTGTATTTGACCACCACAGACAGGGCAGTGAGGTAGTAGAGAATCCGATTCTGTCTTATATAGAGCCGTATGCGTCTTCAACATGTGAAATGATAGCAGAAGTCCTGCAGTACTTTACAGAAAATATAAAACTGACATCTTCTGAAGCAGATGCTATTTATGCCGGCATTTTAATTGATACAAATAATTTTATGCAGAAAACAGGCGTACGTACTTTTGAAGCAGCAGCTTATCTGAGACGGTGCGGCGCTGAAGTAACCAGAGTCCGCAAAATGCTGCGGAATGATATGGCTGATTATAAAGCCAGGGCTGAGGTTATGCGGCATGCTGAAGTGTATCACGGGGCGTTTGCAATTTCTGTATGCCCTGCAGATAAAGTAGAAAGTCCGACAGTCGTGTCTGCGCAGTCTGCCAATGAACTGCTGAATATTATCGGAATCAAGGCCTCTTTTGTTATGACTGAATATCAGAACCGGATTTTTATAAGTTCCAGATCGATTGACGAAATCAATGTACAGTCTATTATGGAGCGTCTTGGCGGCGGCGGACATGCTAATATTGCCGGCGCGCAGTTATCAGACTGCAGTATAGAAGAAGCAAAACAGAAAATACGTGAAATATTAGATGTAATGATAGAAAAAGGAGAAATTGAAAAATGAAAGTAATTTTATTGGAAGATGTAAAATCTGTCGGCAAAAAAAATGATATTGTAGAAGTAAGCGATGCATTTGCACGGAATATGCTGATTAAGAAAAAACGCGGGGTAGAAGCTACCAGCCAGACTTTAAACGACTTAAAACTGCGTAACAGACGCGCAGAAAAAGATGCCGCTGAAAATCTTGCAGCAGCAAAACAGCTTGCAGAAGACTTAAAAGATAAACAGGTAGAAGTGAAGATCAAAGCAGGCGAAGGCGGACGCACATTTGGTTCTGTATCTACAAAAGAAATTTCAGAAGCAGTGAAGTCCCAGCTGGATTTAGAGCTGGATAAGAAAAAAATGCAGCTGGCTGAGCCGATTAAGGCACTCGGATTTTATGATGTTCCGGTAAAGCTGCATGCGCAGGTAACAGGAACACTGAGAGTACATGTTGTTGAAGGCTGAAATCAATGGAAGAAGCGCTTATAAAAAGAACCATGCCAAGCAGTATCGAAGCGGAGCAGTCGGTAATCGGATCTATGATGATGGACCGGGAAGCGATTATTGCCGCTTCGGAAACGTTAACGGAGCAGGATTTTTATCATAGCCAGTATGCAGTGCTGTTTGAATCTATGACAGAGCTGTTTAATCAGAACCAGCCGGTAGATTTTATTACGCTGCAGAATAAACTGAAAGAAAAAGACCTGCCGCCCGAGGTCAGCAGTCTGGAATATATTAACGACCTTGTGGCAGCAGTGCCTACCTCTGCCAATGTACGGTATTATGCACAGATTGTAAAAGAAAAAGCGATGCTGCGCAGGCTGATTAAAGTGACAGAAAGCATTCAAAATGACTGTTATGCCGGGAATAAAGATCTGGAATCTATTTTTGCAGATACAGAAAAAAATGTATTCCAGCTGCTGCAGAGCCAGGACAGCGGCGAATTTGTGCCGATTAAGCAGATTGTCATTCATGCTCTTGACCGGATAGAAAAAGCATCCAGGATACAGGGAAATGTAACCGGCATTGCAACAGGATTTATTGACCTGGACTACAGAATGTCCGGACTGCAGCCTTCGGACCTGATTCTGGTAGCTGCACGCCCTTCTATGGGCAAAACGGCATTTGTTTTAAATATCGCGCAGTATACGGCTTTTCACAGCGATCTGGCAACTGCAGTGTTCAGCCTGGAAATGTCAAAGGAACAGCTTGTAAACAGGCTGTTTTCCCTGGAATCAAGAGTGGATGCACAGGTACTGCGCAATGGAAATCTCTCAGATGCAGAATGGGAAAAACTGATAGAAGGTGCCGGAACTATCGGGCGTTCCAGGCTGATTATCGATGATACGCCTGGTATTTCTATTACAGAGCTGCGTTCAAAATGCAGGAAATACAAACTGGAACATGATATCAGGCTGATTATTATCGATTATCTGCAGCTTATGTCCGGAAACGGAAGAACCGATTCCAGACAGCAGGAAATTTCAGAAATTTCCCGTGCATTAAAGGCGCTTGCCAGGGAACTGCACGTGCCTGTGATCGCATTATCCCAGCTAAGCCGTGCTGTGGAACAGAGACCGGACCACCGGCCGATGCTTTCAGATTTACGTGAATCAGGGGCAATTGAGCAGGATGCGGATGTGGTAATGTTTCTTTACCGTGATGATTATTATAACAAAGATACAGATAAAAAAAATATTGCGGAAGTTATTATTGCAAAGCAGAGAAACGGCCCGATTGGCACAGTAAATCTGGTCTGGCTGCCGCAGTATACCAAATTTGCTAATATGCAGAAAGATTAAAATACACAGCTGCCGCAATTTTATATAATGCGGCAGCTTTAACTATTCAGACAGGCAGTCAGTTTCAGGTTTGATTCCTGTTTTGAGGCAAAAAGTTATCTCCTTCCTTTTCAGATTTTTTTCTTAATTCTGATTTATCAGACAGAATATTCCATAATTCTCTTTTAAAATCTTCTTTAACTGTTTTTTTCTGTCAGTATTTCACGATGAAATCAAATTGTGCATGGACATGCAGTAAGCTATACTTTATTACAGAAGTGACTTGTTACAGTTCGGCGCGGGCTGGATTTTATACAGTGCATGCTGAAAGCCGGGCTATAGCAGTTATAATGCTTCGACCCGCCATGCATTAGAAAAAGGAGGTTTTCTAAGTGGAAAAGGTACGTTATATGATTTCGGATGCAGCAAACATTGTGCAGGTTGAATCACATGTTTTGCGGTACTGGGAAGATGAATTGGAGCTGTCAGTTCCAAGGAATGAACTGGGACACCGCTATTATACACAGGAAAACATACAGGAATTTTTAAGGATAAAAGAATTAAAAGAACGCGGATACCAGCTCAAAGCAATCAGGCTTATTTTACAGGACGAAAAAGAGCGTAAGGAGGAGAGTACAGAAAGTACTATGGAGAGAACTCTGAGTCCTATGGAGCCGGCAATCCGGATAGAAAAAGTGGATGGCGTAGAAATTGGCGAGGAGGTATTAAAAAGAGAGATGTCTAAAAATGAAGTGATCCATGTAACACAGAAAACAAGCCAGCTGGATGAGGATATGCAGCGTGAAAAACGTATGGAACAGTTCCAGTCAATGATGACAGAAATCGTACGTAAAGCAATCAGCGAAAACAACCAGGATCTGGGAGAAGAAGTCGGAATCCAGGTCGGTGAACATGTCATAAAAGAAATGAATTATCTGATGCGTACGCAGGAAGAACAGGAAGAGGAACGCTTTCGCAAACTGGATGAGGCAATACGAAGCATGGGCAAAGGCAGACGGCGCATGAAAAAAGAACGGTTAAGCCGTAAAGAACGTAAAATGCTAAAAAACAAGAATGAACTGGCTCCTGATTTAATGATTTAAATGATACCTGCGGGCGATGAAATTTTCCATACAGCCTGAGACCGTATCTGATGTAAACAGGCTGTATCAGAAATATGTTCTTGTCTGTCAGTATGTATTGGAGGAAAAGATTGCCGTACATATGGGATAATAAATAAAACCGCCGGTTTTCCGGCGGTTTTAGAATGTTTACAGATAAAGCGGATAGCTTTTCTGTCACGTGTATAGTTCTTTTGTATGTATTACAAATTCGCTATCTGCGGGTAATTAACCCTCTTCAATAGCACCTGTAGGACAGGCACCAGCACATGTTCCACAGTTAACGCAGGAATCAGCGTTGATTTCATATTTTCCGTCGCCTGCAGCGATTGCCCCTACTGGACATTCTCCTTCACATGTTCCACAGTTAACACAAGCATCTGTAATTTTGTATGCCATTGTTTAGATCCTCCTTATAATTTGATAGATACGAACCTTGTCCGCTGAACTTATTCTAATACAAAAATGCAATTAATACAAGTGGGAAAATGCAACAATTATATTCAGACTGTATTATTTTTAATACAACCATTTACGCTTAGCACAATTAGATGCATGTATAATTTGACATTAAAACTGCACTATAGTATATTTATTAGGAACAGGGGCAGATTATAAATGCCTAAAACAAAGAAAAGGAGAATCACAATTATGGCACAGCAGGTTACAAAAAGTACAATGATAGGAGAACTGCTTCAGATTAACGAAAACATTGCACCGCTTTTATTAAATATTGGCATGCATTGTCTGGGATGCCCGTCTTCACAGATGGAAACAATTGAAGAAGCGGCTATGGTTCATGGAATTGCACCAGATTCACTTGTGAAAGAAATAAATGATTTTTTAGCTCAGAATGAAACAAAATAAGAAATGTATATGAACTACAGTTTATATTAAAAGAAGGGACTGCCGCATGAGAGAGCATGTTTGAAAAATGCTCTGTTTTTCATAATGAGGCAGTCCCTTTTGTAATGAAATTCTTTTTATGTGGTTTGGAAGCAGCTTTCCTAAATAGCGGCAAACTGCTGTAATGCCCGGCTGCGTATCATACAGTCAAAATGTTCGTTAAAATAGGCTTCTATGGAATCTGTGAAATTAATCTGTGTGGAATATTCAGATAAAATATTGCATACTTTGTTAAATTCTTCAGGTGTATGAGAACTTTTATGGACTACCAGATAAAATAAATGGGTCTGTGAGTCGCGGAACAAAGTATTGTCTCCATGGTAATAGCCGTCCAGTACATTCGAAATCTTAGACATTGTATCCAGATTATGAATCAGGAACAGCTTGGTCAGATCAACAGGGATTTCAACTGCAGGAGAACTAGGTATCGTTTCTTTTGTTTCACGTCTGACAGCCTGGTCTAATGGAATAAAGTCTTCCTGTTTATTCTTTTTCTTTTTCGTATTCTCTGTATTGGCCCTGGCTTCTTGCTGAATCTTCTGGAACCAGTCTAATATATCATTGGCGCTGGCCGCTTCGTAAGGTTCGCCCTGATCAAGACCGCGGCCTGAGAAAGAATCATCATAATCAGAATCTGAAAACTTGGAGAAACGGGTATCCAGCTCTTCCGGGTATTCCACTTTGGTAATCAGCAGGATAATCGTATCGGACGATACCGGTATTGCTTCTATCATCAAAGGGATGTCGTCTGCTTCAAATCCAAATTCATAAGAAGCCTGCTGCATCATATCGCGAAAGAGATTTTTTGCTTTTTCTGTTCCGTATGCCAGTTCACTAATTTTTAAGTGGCGGTCTGCGAGATCTTCCTTAGTCAGTGTGCAACGAATCTGGGTGTCACTTACTTTTTCGATTTTCATTAAATCACTCCCTTAATACTTTCTTATGGTATATTGTATTATATTAAAATTGCAAATGTCAGCTTGAAGTAACCAAAGTATATAAAAAATACATATGTTAGTCAAGCATAGAATGTACTTATTTTTTAAAATTTTTATAAAAATTTAAATTTTTCACAAAAAAGACTTGCAAAATAGTTTTATGCATGTTATAACAGTTACAAGAGATGCTTACACCCTTAGTCAGAAAGGAGTTCAAGCATTAATATTTCAAGTTTGTCCGGCAAATACCGATTTGTTTCCTGTTTAGGAAAGGGAAACAGCAGCGAAGTATTTTTAGCCGAACACAGGAAACTGAAGGCGTATCGCGCAGTTAAGTGTATCAGTAAGAATTTACATTCTATGCAGCCGCAGTTTCTTCTGGAAGCAGATATTCTAAAAAATCTGAAACATCCCGGTATCCCCACTATTTATGATGTAGAAGAAGATAATGAGTCGTTTTATATTATTGAGGAATATATCCAGGGACAATCATTAGAAGCATTTGTGCTTCATCAAGACTGTATTTCCATAGATACGGCAGTACATATCACACTGCAGATCTGCGATGTAATCAGATACCTGCATGAACGGAAACCGGAACCGATTATTTATCAGGATTTAAAGCCTGAACATATCATATTATGTGGAAAACGCATTGTTTTAATCGATTTTGGCATCTCATCTTTTATTACCAGCAGTGGAAATGCATTCCAAAATTTTGGAACCGAAGGTTTTGCACCGCCTGAAAAATATCAGGGTATGTCTTCTGATGCCAGGACAGATATCTACGGCATGGGAAAAGTACTGGAATTTATGGCATCCAGGGTGTTAAAAGAAGAGTTCCAAATTCTCAGACCGTTTATACAAAAAGCTACAGCTTATTCCAGGGAGGACCGCTATTCTTCCATTGAGGAATTCATGTCAGAGCTGAGTCAGATCATAAAAAACGGTTATCAGAATCATCAGCATATAAAAACAAAGCATCTCTTAAAAGAAATAGCAGTAGCAGGAACACAGCCGAGGGTGGGAACTACGCACCTGGCAATCGCCCTGACCTGTTTTTGCAGTCAGTATTACGGCCCGTGTATTTATCAGGAGTATCATAAATCAGACTGTATCCGGCTTCTTGCAAAACAAGACGCCGGATATATGAGAAAAGACGGTCTGGTCATATATGAGAAGTTTCGGGGCATGCCATATTATGGAGAAGGAATTGCACAATGGGACAGAGCAGAAAGACTGTATATTCAGGATTACGGTATACAGATACAGGATATTCTGGAAGAAGATAAAAGGCTGATAGTTGTAATGGGAAGCAGACCGTGGGAATGCGGACGGACAAGAAACCTGTTAGAGAAAATCAGCCTGCGCAGAAATCTTGTACTGATTTGTAATTATGGAGACAGTATACAGGCAAAAAATCTAGCCAGAACGTATCATCACCGTGTATACTGCTTTCCGCTGGACGCAGATCCGTTTCGGATGACAAGGGAAAAACGGAAATGGTTTGAAAAGCTGCTGCGGCAGGAAGGATGGTGAATAAACTGAATGGATTTTTAACCAGAAAACTGAAAGAGAAGATCAGTATTGGTATTATAGGAATAGGAATGGGATGTGGAGCGACACACCTTACAATTGCGCTGGCCAACTATCTGCAGTCCGGCTTGGGAAAAAAGACTGCAGTTATAGAATTGTCAGGACGGGAAGATTTAAAAAGTATGATTCGCAAAGAGGGAAGAGGAAAACAGAAGATCTTAGATGTCCGGTATTTTACAGATATCTGTGTGGGGAAAATACCAGAAATTATGAACAGCGGATATGAAGTTTTTTTGTTAGATCTCGGCGGAGATTATAAAGCAGCCAGAGAGGAGTTTCTGCGCTGTGACCGTAAAATTGTAATAGGCAGCATCAGCCCATGGAGATCCTTTGCTTATGAGAAGTTTATAGAAAATGCCATTGCATCAGAAAACTGTAAATTGTGGGAATTTCTGGTTTTGTCTGCTAATATTCTGGATAAAAAAAAGATACAAAAAAGATATGGAATGCATTTGCTAAGCGTACCCTGGATTGAAAATCCATTTTATTTAAACAAAGAAGATATTATGTTTTTACAAAAAATTATATAGGGGGATAAGAAAATTCTAAGATACCGGACGAAAGTAATACTGTTGTATGGAATATCAGGAGCATGTATTGCCGGAGTTCCACTGGCTTTATTGCTTGCAATTCAAAGTTATAACAATGCCAGCCTGAACCGGCAGCTGAACCGCTGCAGGGAACTGGAACGCTCAGGACTGTATCTGAATGTGTGGGTGCTGAACAAAGATATTTCTGCCGGAGAAAAAATAAAAAAATCGGATATAGAAAAACAGAAAAAATGGGTTTCCGAAAAAGATGATATCAGTACAGCAGACATGAGCCAGATATCAGGAAAGAGAGCTAAAGAATCATTGAAAAAAGGAACTGTTTTGGAAATAGAAATGTTTTATCAGAAAAATACAAAGAAGCATAAAGACCGTAAATCAGAGTAGAAATATCTGGCAGAAATATGATGGGGAATTTATTATATCACGATCAGCAGCCTGGAATTGGCCGTTCTGCATACATATTTTTGTCAGAAACAGGTGGAGGGATGGATAGAAAACAATTATTTATTGAATTAAAAGATATACAGGGCCGGGGAATTACAATTTTTCTGGAAGGAGAGAAAAGTACGCCGGAAAATGTATCCGACCGTCTGTGTATTCAGGAGGAAAGTTCTTCTTATATGAGAGATTACGTATATGACGAGGATAAGGGGGTGTTAACAGAACTGCACTTTGACAAAGTGAAAAATGTGTAAATCGGACATACAGCCTGTAATTCAATTGTATCGATGAGATGTATCGATGAGATGTATCAATGAATTGTGTAAATCACATATAATCTGCAATTCGATTATATAAATGAATTGTGTAAATCAAAATATGGTATTTGCAGTATTTGGAAAAGGAAACCTCAATGCCTTTCAAAATATGTACACAAAGTATACCCTGTATGGAAAGTGATTTGCACGTATGTATCAGGTAAATATGACGTATTTATACAATACTGAAAAATAATCAGACAGGCGGAAGGAGACTTATGGGGATACAGGTTTCTTTCTGTCTGTCTGAAAATTGCTGTAAATACAAAATCAACACGCATGGCGCAGAATTGCTGGAACGCTGGCCAGGCATAAGAAAAGGTGTCCGGTTACAACCTATAATTGTAAAAGATGCTAGGAATGTTAATATTGTTTCTTGTAAAATATGCTGCAACAAGCTATAATAAAAAAAGGCCATGAAAAACGACATTAAAATACATAGGAGGAAAGCGATGAAGGATAAAATAATACCTATAGCGGCCGTGCTGTCTCTTATTTTTATTATACTTGTGAGTATAATTGTTGGTAAAAAGATCAAGCAGTATGTACCAAGCAGTGAAGAACAAGACCTTGAAACATATTTTGGCATTACATCAGATGATGAGATTGCGATTGAACTGAATCACAATATAATAGAAGAGAAAGCTTTGCTAAGAGATGGCGGGATTTATCTGGATTTTAATTATGTCCATGATAATCTGAATGACCGTTTTTATTGGGATACGAATGAAAACATACTTCTATATACGACATCTTCCGATGTAATCAAAGCGTCAGCGGACAGTAAGGATTATTATATAGGAAGAAAAAAAGACAGCAAACCATATAAAATTGTTTTAGTAAATGTAGATAAGACGTATATAGCATTGGATTATGTTGCTGAATATACAAATCTGACTTATGAATATTTCGAGGAGCCAGACCGCATTCTGATGCAGACGAAATGGGGCACAGTGACAAAGGCAGCAGTAAAGAGAAAGACACAGCTGCGCGTAGAAGACAGCGTAAAAAGCAATATATTAAAAGAGCTGGAAAAAGACGATACACTGATAAAGCTGGAAACTATGAAGGAATGGTCCAAAGTGGCTACCGAAGACGGTCTGATCGGATATGTGCAGAACAAACGTCTGGGTGCGGAAACGGAAGAGACACAGAGCCATGAATTTGCAGAAGATACTTTTACACATCAGATCAGGGATTATGAAATCTGTATGGCGTGGCATCAGGTAACAGTACCGGAAGCAAACAGTACAATCGTAAATGTACTGCAGAATACAAAAGGAATCAATGTAATATCGCCGACATGGTTTTATTTAAATGATAATGACGGGAATATAGCAAATCTGGCAAGTACGGATTATGTAAAATACTGTCATGACAAAGGAATAGAAGTGTGGGGACTGGTCAGCAATCTGGAAAACAGTGAGGTAAGCTCTACAGAAGTGCTGACGCACACATCTAAGCGTGAAAATCTGGAAAATCAGATTATAGCAGCGGCCATTCAGTACGATCTGGATGGGATCAATGTCGATTTTGAAGCCTTAGAGTCAGCAGTCGGGGAAGGATTTATCCAGTTTATCCGGGAGCTTTCTTTAAAGTGTGATGGAAATGGAATTGTATTATCTGTGGATAACTATGTATCATCTGATTATACAAAGTTTTACGACAGGGAAGAACAGGCTGTATTTGCAGACTATCTGATTGTAATGGCGTATGACGAACATTATGCAGGGTCCAAAGAGAGTGGATCGGTTGCTTCTCTTGGATTTGTGACAAAAGGAGCCGATGATATTCTGGATGAAGGAGTACCGGCAGAACAGGTAGTACTTGGAATGCCGTTTTTTACTAGAGTATGGGCAGAAAAACCAAAAGACAGCGATGGTGACGATGCAGAATCAGCTTCTGAGAATTATATACCATATGAATTATCCAGTGAAGCGGTTGGAATGCTGTCGGCACAGCGGCTTATGGAAGTAAACGGTGCAGAAAAAACATGGCTGGACGATATGGGACAGTTTTATACAGAATATGTGAACAATAATATCACATATAAAATCTGGTTTGAAGACGTCAGGTCTATAGAGGAAAAACTGAAAGTCATGGATTCGCATAAATTTGCGGGAGCTGCTTTCTGGAAACTGGGACTGGAAGATACGACAGTGTGGGATACAATTATAAAGTATATTAATTAATAAAACTGAATAGTGATGATTCCGATTTTTTATCATATGTATAGTAATAAAAGGTTTAAATTTCGGAGGCAGGAATTTGAAACAAAGATTGGAATTAATCATGTCAGTCGTTATTTTAGTCTGTGCCTGCATACTGGCCAGATCAAGCGCTGTTTATGTGACAGGGAGGAAAGTACTAAAGCAGAAAGAATGTATTGTGGTTGACGTAGGACACGGAGGTTTTGATTCTGGCAAAATTGGTGTCAACGGTGAACTGGAAAAGGATATCAATCTGCAGATTGCTTTAAAATTAAGAGATGTGCTTGAAAAAAATGGAATTTCTGTTGTTATGACCAGAGAAGAGGATAAAGGTCTTTACGATTCAGATGCCAGCAATAAGAAAGCACAGGATCTGCAGAAGCGCTGTGATCTGATTAATGACAGCAAGCCGTTACTGACAGTCAGTATTCATCAAAACAGTTATACGAGTCCGGAGATTAAAGGCGCTCAGGTATTTTATTATACAACTTCATCTGAGAGTCAGAAGCTGGCAGAGATTATTCAAAGAACGCTGGTGGAACAGGCTGATCCTGAGAATCACAGAAAGGAAAAGGCCAATGACAGTTACTATATGCTGAAAAGGACATCTTCTCCGATTGTAATTGTAGAATGCGGATTTTTAAGTAATCCTGAAGAAGCAGAAAAACTTTCTGATGAGGAATACCAGCAGAAAATGGCTGATGCAGTCTGTATGGGAATTTTTGAGTATCTCGGCAGGAATATGGAAGAAAAACATACAGATGATGTGAAAGAAGATGATAAAAAGGATGAAAGCAGCAGTACAAACGAATGAAACAGCACAGCAGAAGACAGGAGTAAGAGTAACAGAATCAGAAGCGGAGTCATCTGGAACAAAAACAGCATCCAGCATGAAAGAGGCATCTAAACAGATATCTGGAATAAAAACAACAGACCGGGTGAGGGCAGCATCCGGGCAGACAGCAGAAATGAAAGAGGCAGTGGCTCAGATAGAAACAGTTGTAATAAAGATGGATGAATCAGATATAGATACTGATGCTGTAAAGCAGGCAGGGAAAATTCTTAGACAAGGGGGACTGGCTGCATTTCCAACAGAAACTGTATACGGTCTTGGTGCTGATGCGCTCAGGGCGGAAGCGTCCAGAAAAATCTACGCAGCAAAAGGAAGGCCTTCGGATAATCCTCTGATTGTTCATATCTGCTGCATGCAGGATTTGGAAAAAATCGTAACAGATATACCAAAAACGGCTAAAAAACTCGCAGAAGCATTCTGGCCAGGGCCTCTGACGATGATTTTGAAAAAAAATGACAAAGTTCCCTATGAAACGACAGGAGGACTGGATACAGTAGCAGTACGGATGCCTGCAAATAAAATAGCCCTGGCCCTGATCCGGGAAAGCGGCGGTTATATAGC
Source organism: uncultured Eubacterium sp. (assembly GCA_910580075.1). GTDB lineage: Bacteria > Bacillota > Clostridia > Lachnospirales > Lachnospiraceae > Eubacterium_J. The sequence goes on from CAJTVR010000009.1 coordinate 21,709, forward strand.
GGCACCGAGTGCAAATACATCCGGAAGGCCGAGTCCGACACTGGCTGAGCATGTGTATGCAGATATGAAAGGAAAAATTCCTGTCATACTGGATGGAGGACAGACAGGTGTCGGAATAGAATCTTCGATTATAGATTTAACAGAAGATATTCCGATGATTCTCCGGCCAGGCTGTATTACGCTGGATATGATTCAAAATGTAATCGGTCAGGTGCGCACTGACCCTGGAATTATAGAAGAAGACAGCGGATGCAGGCCAAAAGCGCCAGGGATGAAATATAAGCACTATGCACCAAAGGCAGATTTGTTTTTAGTAGAGGGGAAATCGGAATCTGTAGTAAAAAGAATAAATCAGCTGGCAGTTCAATGCATAAAAGAGGGGAAAAAAGTTGGTATTATAGGAACAAAAGAAACAGCAGAATTTTATAACAATGGGATTGTAATGAGCATCGGGGGAAGACAGGAAGAGGAAGTTATTGCACACAATCTCTATAAGATATTAAGAGATCTCGATAATTACGATGTGGATATTATTTACTCGGAAAGTTTTTCAACACCGCGTATGGGGCAGGCAGTTATGAACCGTTTGCTGAAAGCAGCCGGGCATCAGGTTATCGAGGCTGTATAATTGGGGTGAATTTATGGATACATACAAAAAAATTATTTTTGCAGATAATGCGGGAAACAGCCGGGCTCCTATGGCAGCAGAATTGTTAAAAGAATGCACGCTTAAATCGCCGATTGATATTCAGGCGCGCGGAATTGTTGTGCTTTTTCCAGAACCGTTGAATCAGAAAGCAGAGGCAGTCCTGATCAGTAATGGAATTACATTAGAAAACTATATGTCCAGCCAGCTGGAGGAAGAAGATTTTGCAAAAGATACACTTGTAATTGTGATGGGAATTACAGATAAGCAGAAGATTCTGGACATGTTTGAAAATGTAATACCGGAAAATGTGCATGTACTAACAGAACTGGTGGGGGATGAGCTTGAAATCATGGACCCGTATGGCGGAACACTGCAGGCTTACGGAATATGTTATGAAACACTCAGCAAGTCTGTGAAAAAACTGGCAGTAATACTGAATAATTTACCGGATGGGAATTAAAACGGGTATCTTTTTACGGTATATGTGAAGCGCATCGATACGGAATGCCTCTGGGTATAATTGTGGCACAACTTGGGAAAACTCAAATTGTGTCATTTTATATTATAAATTTAATAGTAACTAAAATGTTAATAAATCCCAAATATTTATAGACAATTTACCGAATCGTGCTATAATAGATTAAAATGGTTTTATGCGCTTTAAAGGGAAAGGAGCATTTTATGAAGAACAAACGGAATGTATTCCAGGCATTTACGATGGTGATACAGTTTGGTCTGAATATGCTGGTGCCGATTCTTATGTGTACATTGCTGGGTGTCTGGATCGGTGAAAAATATAATATAAAAATTATTACAATCCCCCTTTTTCTAATGGGAGCGCTGGCGGGATTCCGCAATATTTTTATTATGGCAAAAAAAATCTATCAGGATGATAACAAAAAGTAACCAAAAAGTAACCAAAAAGAAGAAGGGCGTTTCAATGTTCAGACGTTTGAATGAAGCCCTGCCCGAACTGCTTCTTGGTATATTTATTTATGGAGTTATTATACAGTTTGCCGGCGTATGGTTTGTGGAGGACAAACTGCGCTACAGCAGCGGACTGTGGATTGGAATTGTGACAGCCATGTGTATGGCATATCATATTGCACGGATTATTGCAGAAACTATTGACTCTATGGATGCAGGGAAGGCAAGGGGAAGAATAATTGCAAAAGGAATTCTGCGGTATCTGGCAGTAGCAGCTGTATTTACAGTTACTATGTATTTTGATCTTGGTAACCTGGTTACGCTTTTTTTGGGCGTAATGGGTTTAAAGATATCGGCTTATTTACAGCCGGCGTTACACAAATTGATGATAAGGGTAACGGGAAAAGGTGGTGTGTCTTCGGACAAAACTAACATAATAGAAAGGGAGGTGAAAATGTGACAAATGCAATAGTGATGTCATCTGGCGCTGATAATATTGACTTTATGATACATGGATTGTTTTCTTACAATCTGTTTGGGCATGAAGTCTGGATAACAACATCCCATGTCTGTATACTCATTGTTATGCTGTTTTTGATAGGATTTGCCTTGATAGCAAATATCAGGATGCGCCATGCAACAGAAGTGCCGGATACATTCCAAAATATACTGGAGCTGATTGTCAGTTCACTGGATGGTGTTGTAGAAGGGACGATGGGGAAAAATTCTCCTAAGTTCGTAAATTATATCAGCACAATTTTTATATTTATTCTTGTGAGCAATATATCTGGTCTTTTTGGGTTAAGGCCGCCGACAGCAGATTATGGTACTACACTTGCTCTTGGACTGATCACATTTACAATGATTCATTTTTGTCAGTTCAAGTATCAGAGTCCAAAGAAAATCTGGACAGACATGTGTTCGCCATTGCCACCATGGCTTCCAATCTGGTTTCCAATTAACTTAATCAGTGAAATTGCGGTTCCGATTTCACTGTCACTGCGTTTATTTGCAAATGTATTGTCGGGAACAGTAATGATGGCTCTGATTTACGGGCTGCTGTCAAAAGTAGCAATTATCTGGCCGGCAGCGCTTCATATGTATTTCGATTTGTTTTCAGGAGCGATTCAGACATATGTATTCTGTATGCTGACAATGACTTATATCAGCCAGCAGCTTGATACAGACTAACTTACTTTAATCTTAATGAAAGAATATTTTTTTAGGAGGAAATTATTATGAATATCACAGGACAGGACTTAATTTTAGCATGCTCAGCAATTGGTGCAGGACTTGCAGTTATTGCAGGTATCGGGCCTGGTATCGGCCAGGGTATCGCTGCCGGACATGGTGCAGCAGCAGTAGGAAGAAATCCTGGAGCAAAATCTGATATTATGTCTACGATGTTATTAGGCCAGGCCGTTGCCGAGACAACAGGTCTTTACGGTCTGTTAGTAGCTATGCTTCTGCTTTTCGTACAGCCGCTGGTATAAGAAGTCTGAGGTGTGAATAAAGACGGAAAGGAGGCTGAACTGAGCAGACATGGAAAGATTATTTAATCTTGATTTTCAATTGCTGAATGATGCTGTGCTTATGGCAATCGCAGTATTTGTATTGTTTTTAGCACTGTCTTACCTGCTGCTGAATCCTGTCAGAAAAATGCTGTATGACAGACAGAAAAAGATTCAGGGCGATATTGATAACGCAAAAAATGATAAAGATAAAGCAGCTGCCATGAAGGCAGAATATGAGGCAAAACTGCAGAATGCAGATAAAGAAGCCGAAGCCATTTTAAGCGAAGCACGCCAGAAAGCATTGAAAAATGAAGCACATATTATCGATGAGGCGAAGCAGGAAGCTGCCCGTATCATCCAGCGCGCTAACGAAGAAGCGAAACTTGAGAAAAACCGCGCAATGGACGAGATGAAGCAGGAAATGATTACAGTTGCATCCATGATGGCTGCAAAAGTAGTTGCGGCATCTATTGATACAACCGTTCAGAGCAAGCTTGTAGAAGAAACATTGAAAGAAATGGGTGATTCAACATGGCAAAGCTAGTTTCAAAAACATACGGAGATGCATTATTTGAGCTGGCTTTGGAATCCGGACAGACAGATGACCTGTTTGAGGAAGCAAAGAAGATGCTTGAAATTATCCAGACAAATGAAGATCTGGAAAAAATGATGAATCATCCGAAAATTGTAATAGAAGAAAAGCAAAAAATCATAGAGAAAATCTTCCAGGGCCGTGCATCCCGGGAAATGACCGGGCTGTTAATGATGATTATTTCAAAAGGCCATTACAATGAATTTGACAGTGTACTGGAATATTTTATTACACAGGTCAAAGAATATAAAAAGATTGGGACTGCCTATATTATTTCAGCTATGGAGCTGTCTTTGATGCAGAAAGATGCAATACGCAGAAAACTGCTGGATACAACAGATTATGTGCAGTTTGAATTGATTTATGAAACGGACCCTTCTCTTATAGGAGGAATTGTAATTCGGATTGGCGACAGAGTTGTGGACGGCAGCGTTAAGAGCCGCTTAGAAAGACTTACTTCCGAATTATCAAAATTAAAGTTACAGATGCCGTAGCAATATGGCAAATACAGTTGAAAGCAGGTGACTATTGTCCATGAATTTAAAACCAGAGGAGATTAGTTCAGTCATCAAAGAGCAGATTAAAAGATATGCAGCAGAGCTTGAAGTAGCGGATGTAGGTACTGTAATCCAGGTAGCTGACGGAATTGCGCGTATCCATGGTCTGGAAAATGCAATGCAGGGTGAATTACTCGAATTCCCGGGTGAAGTATATGGAATGGTATTAAACCTCGAAGAAGATAATGTAGGTGCCGTACTGCTTGGTGACCAGAAAAACATTAATGAGGGCGATACTGTAAAGACTACCGGCAGGGTAGTAGAAGTTCCAGTCGGGGATGCAATGATTGGCCGTGTAGTAAATGCATTAGGACAGCCGATTGATGGCAAAGGACCGATTAAAACAGATAAATACCGCCAGATTGAAAGAGTTGCTTCCGGTGTAATTTCCAGAAAATCTGTAGATACACCGCTGCAGACAGGTATCAAGGCGATTGATTCCATGGTGCCGATTGGCAGAGGCCAGCGTGAGCTGATTATCGGCGACAGGCAGACAGGAAAAACAGCAATTACAATCGATACGATTATTAATCAGAAAGGCCAGGGCGTAAAATGTATTTACGTAGCAATTGGCCAGAAAGCTTCGACAGTAGCTTCTATCGTAAAAACACTGGAAGAATTTGGGGCTATGTCCTATACAATGGTAGTGGCTGCTACAGCGAGCGAGCTTGCACCATTACAGTATATTGCTCCGTATGCCGGATGTGCAATTGGTGAAGAATGGATGGAGAACGGCGAGGATGTGCTTGTAGTATATGACGACCTGAGCAAGCATGCTACGGCATACCGTACACTTTCTCTGCTCCTTAGAAGACCGCCAGGACGTGAGGCTTACCCTGGAGATGTATTTTACCTTCATTCCAGACTGCTGGAACGTGCAGCAAGACTTTCGGATGAACTGGGCGGAGGCTCTCTGACAGCACTTCCGATTATTGAAACCCAGGCTGGCGACGTGTCTGCATATATTCCTACAAATGTTATTTCGATTACAGACGGCCAGATTTATCTGGAAACAGAAATGTTTAACTCCGGATTCAGACCGGCTATTAATGCCGGACTTTCTGTATCGAGAGTAGGGGGCGCTGCTCAGATTAAAGCTATTAAAAAGATTGCAGCTCCTATCCGTGTAGAACTGGCACAGTACCGTGAGCTGGCAGCTTTTGCCCAGTTTGGTTCTGATCTGGATGCAGATACAAAAGAAAAGCTCGAACAGGGTGAAAGAATCAGGGAAATTTTAAAACAGCCGCAGTATCAGCCAATGCCGGTTGAAAAACAGGTTATTATAATCTATGCTGCAACGAAGAAATATCTTCTGGATATTCCGACTGAAGATGTACTTCGTTTTGAAAGCGAACTGTTTGAATATATTGATACAAAATATCCGGAAATACCGGAATCTATCCGTACAACGAAAGTACTGGAAGAGGATATTGAAAAGGAACTTGTAAAGGCAATCGATGAATGTAAAAAATCATTCCGGTAGAAAGAATATAAGGCGGTGACAGATTATGGCCTCAATGAGAGACATAAAAAGACGGAAAAGCAGCATACAGAGTACGCAGCAAATCACAAAAGCCATGAAATTAGTTTCTACCGTAAAACTGCAGAAAGCAAAAACACACGCAGAACAGACGGACCCGTATTTTCAGCATATGTACCGTACTGTAACATCCATTCTTGCAAGATCGGGCAATATGGATCATCCATATCTGGCGGCAAATGGTTCCGATAAAATAGCGGTTGTTGTTATTACTTCCAACCGCGGCCTGGCTGGAGGTTATAATTCCAACATTATTAAAATGGTACAAACCAGCGGTCTTCCAAAGGAAAAAGTACTGTTATATACGATTGGAAATAAAGGAAGAGAAACACTGGAGCGAAAGGGATACCAGATAGCCCTGGATGCATCGGATGTTATTGAAAGTCCTTCTTACAAGGATGCGATGGAAATCTGTGACAAAGTGCTGAAAGATTATGCAGAGGGAAAAATCGGCCAGATTTATCTGGCATATACGCATTTTAAGAATACAGTCGTTCACGTGCCTACATTTATGAAGCTGCTTCCGGTAGAATTTTCAGATGCAGAGATACAGGCAGCTGATAAAAATCTGATTATGAATTATGAGCCGAATGAAAGGGAAGCTTTGGATATGATTATTCCAAAGTATGTGACGAGTATTTTTTACGGTGCGCTTGCAGAAGCTGTTGCCAGTGAAAACGGTGCGAGAATGCAGGCAATGGATTCTGCGACAAGCAATGCGGAAGAGATGATTAGTGATTTGTCTTTGAAATACAACCGTGCCCGTCAGGGTTCGATTACACAGGAGCTGACCGAGATTATTGCAGGTGCGGAAGCAATCAGTTAAGGTCTGGTATTATTTAGAAAAGGAGTGATAGAAAAAAATGGCACAAGCGAATATAGGCAAAATCACTCAGATTGTTGGTGCTGTCCTGGACATTAAGTTTACAGGAAAACTGCCGGAAATTAACGAAGCGATAGAAATAACGCGTAAAGAAGGCAGCAGACTGATTGTTGAGGCAGCACAGCATCTGGGAGATGATACCGTTAGATGTATTGCCATGGGACCGACGGACGGACTGATGCGCGGCATGGATGCCGTAGCGAAGGGCTCTGCGATCAGTGTTCCGGTTGGTGAAAATACATTAGGCCGCATGTTCAATGTACTTGGAGAACCGATTGATGAAATTGATCCTCCGACAGATGTTGAATACAGCCCGATTCACAGAAAAGCACCGGCTTTTGAGGAACAGTCCACTTCTGCGGAAATTCTGGAAACTGGTATTAAAGTCGTAGACCTTCTCTGCCCGTATCAGAAGGGTGGTAAAATCGGTCTGTTTGGCGGTGCAGGCGTAGGAAAAACCGTATTAATTCAGGAGCTGATTCATAATATCGCTACAGAGCACGGCGGCTATTCTGTATTTACAGGGGTAGGCGAAAGAACCCGTGAAGGAAATGACCTTTATTATGAAATGAAAGAATCAGGCGTTATCGATAAGACAACGATGGTCTTCGGTCAGATGAACGAGCCGCCTGGAGCAAGAATGAGAGTGGCTTTGTCAGGTCTTACAATGGCAGAATATTTCCGTGATAAAGGCGGAAAAGACGTGCTTTTGTTTATTGACAATATTTTCCGTTTTACACAGGCTGGTTCAGAAGTATCAGCCCTTCTTGGACGTATGCCTTCAGCTGTAGGTTACCAGCCGACGCTGCAGACAGAGATGGGCGCATTACAGGAGCGTATTACATCTACAAAAAATGGCTCTATTACATCTGTACAGGCTGTCTATGTGCCTGCCGATGACTTAACGGACCCTGCTCCTGCTACAACATTTGCTCATCTGGATGCTACAACAGTATTGGAGCGTTCCATAGCAGAGCTTGGTATTTATCCGGCAGTAGACCCGCTGGCTTCTTCTTCCAGAATCCTTGACCCTCGTATTGTAGGACAGGAACATTTTGATACAGCCCGCGGTGTACAGGAAATTTTACAGAAATATAAAGAATTACAGGATATTATTGCGATTCTCGGTATGGATGAACTTTCTGAAGATGATAAGATGGTTGTTAACCGTGCAAGAAAGATTCAGAGATTCTTGTCGCAGCCATTCTTTGTAGCAACACAGTTTACAGGACTGGATGGAAAATATGTTCCGGTTACTGAGACAATTCGTGGTTTCCGTGAAATTCTGGAAGGAAAGCATGATGATGTGCCAGAAGGTCATTTCTTAAATGCAGGAACAATTGATGAAGTACGTGCCCGTGTGAAGTAAGGGGTGACGTATATGGCAGATGCAAATAAATTATTTAAAGTAGAGATTATTACGCCGGAACGTGTATTTTATACTGGTGATGCTTCTATGATTGAATTTACCACGACAGAGGGAGATATCGGTGTATATAAAAACCATATACCTCTGACGACAGTGCTTGCTCCTGGAATTGTAAAGATTACAGAGAGCGGAGGGGTAAAAAAAGCAGCGGTTCATACCGGTTTTGCTGAGATACTTGGAGATAAAGTGACGCTGCTGGCTGAAATTGCAGAATGGCCGGAAGAAATAGACAAAAACCGTGCAGAAGAAGCAAAGATGAGAGCTGAACGCAGGCTTAAAGTAAAGGAAGCCGGGCTGGATGTGAAGCGGGCGGAAATAGCGCTGAAAAAGGCTCTTGTCAGGATTGATGCAGTGAAATAATGGATTGAAAATGTTTTCCTGGAATAAGGGAATGTTTGAAAATAGCTGGAACGATGTTCCGGCTATTTTCTTTATTTTTCTGCTTCAGGTTTTTGGGAGAGATGCCTGATGCCCTGGGGGTTTTGTAATGCTTTATGCAGTGGCGCTGGCAGGCACTTTTTGGGGCTTCTGAGTTTTTGAATAGGAATACAGTGAGCCCCAAATCCTGGATGCTGGCAGAAAATTAAGAATTTCTAACAGTTCTCCAGAGTCACAGAAAAAGGAAAAAGTTTCTCCGCCCGGCTGGTATCGGATGCATATTATAAAAAATTTTATTGGAAGATGTGCTGGCATGTGTTTATGTAAAGATTTATCTGAATCTTGAAAAGATTTTATCTGTTTGGGAAATATATTATGTATGATTTTTGGTTTTTTTATAAATTTTAGCATGTTATTTTCTTTAGAATATTTTTAAAGAATATGAATAACTGTTTGGAATATCTTCTTTTTTCTTGATCTTAAATATCATGTATTGACGCTTGATTATTATAAAGTTATTTTTGTGATATTTTATAAAATTTTCAGATAATTCAAAGTTCAAAATGATAAAAACAAATAAAAAAGGAAGATGAAATTTCATAATTATTCAATTTATATATAAGATATATAATTTTTACTTTGAGTTAGCTAAAAAATAATGGATTAATTTTATTAAAATATTTTAATTTTTCAGATATGTCAAGTTTTTAAGTAAATACAATATATATAAAAACAATTAATGTATGCATATTTTTACATATTTATAAATTAATAATAGGTATAAATATGGTTATTGTTAATAAAAATGATTTTTGCTGAAACATGTAACATGATAATAATATAGATATTCATGACAACAATACTGGTACGGCAGCAATGCTGATTTTCTTATTTGTAATCTTATTTTTCGAATCTCATCAGGATTTTGCATTTTTATGATTTTATGCATATAGAAAATGGAAAATGTGAAATATTAAAATGCAGCAGCGGTTCTTAAAAATATTTTCCGTAAAATGTGCTTCAAAGTACAGATCTGAAATTTATGAGGCACGGCAGGCTAAGCTGATTCTATAAATTCTTTGCAAGCGGAGAGTATAGATTTCTGGGAATGATTTTTAAGACACATTTCTGGTGAAATTTTTGATTTGTGACTAATGTTTTTGATCATGTGGGATTGACGTTCCTATCCGGCTGGCTGCCGGACAGGGCGGTCTAAAAGTAAAAAGTTAATTGTGCTATTTTGTTTAAATTATGATTAAATAAATTATTCTTCTTTTCTTATATAAGTGCAATTGTGATTACAGAGCCGATAGCGCCTAATGCCAGAAACAGAATCCCTGCTCCAGCCCGCTTTTTTCTGCTTTCGATTTCATGGATCATTTCTTTGCTCATATTTATAACAGGATATTTTCTTCTTGAAATAAGATACATAATCAGCCCGGCAGAATTATTGCCGCTTGCGGCAAGCAGTCCCCATAATCTGGGATGGCTTAATCCTCTGGCTTGTGCATCTAAAGAAGCGATCTTAAAAAGCTGAAAACCTGCGTGCAGTGCCCCTGTAATGATGGCTGCAAAGCACACGATGCCGAATGCAGTTACTTGTGTATTCATATCAGACTCCTTTCTTATAAACGCTTGATGATTTGATAGAGCATGAGTGAAAAACTGACGATAGCCAGCACAAAGACTGCAGATAAGTACACATCCCTGTTCGGAGCTATACATGACAGCAATACTAATGTGAGAAGAAGAACTATATTAGCAATTACTGTTACAGCCAGCTTTTTGTTGCTCTTTACGATGTCTGTGCTTTCTTCCAGATGTTCAAGCATACAATTATCCCCTTTCAGTAATTCGTCAAGGCTGATCTCATAAAGGTCACTCAGACTGACAACACTCATTATATCTGGATAGGATTTTTCATTTTCCCAGTTTGAGATTGTCTGGCGTGATACCTGGATTTTTTCTGCAACTGCCTCCTGGGTAAATCCTTTTTGAATCCTGGCACTCTTTAGCTTTTTTCCGATTTCCATGTCTGCCTCCTTTCTCTGACCTTGTTTCCTGATTATCATACGTCAAATAGAGGAAATAGTCTATCAAATATCTTTTCCATGGATAAAAAATGGTGTAAAAATCCTTTTACATCATGCCATTATGTCATTTAAGAGTATAGGATGAGAGGGATTCCATAATGATTTTCTTTTGGTCTTTAGTTCAAAATAGTGTGGTGCTGACGGTTAGTTATAAAATAAGTTTTAAATATACATAATCTTTTTCATCCTGATCTATGCCCAGATATTTTTTTGTAATCTGATAGGAGGAATGGTTATAGATTTCCATAAGCAGCACGGGCGGTACTCCCTGCTGCCATGCATGATATCCAAATGTTTTACGAAGAGAATGGCAGCTGATATGTTCAATGTGCAGAGAGTTACGGGCAGCATCCCTGATAATGCGAAAGGCTTGTGAACGGCAGAGAGGCACAGCGGGAGTTGTATTTTTGGAGAATATGTAATCAAAAGGCTGTGGATTTCGGGTTTCTTTATAATTCTTCAGTGCTTCTGTAACATGACTGTTGAGAGCAACTGATTTTTGTTTTCCTGTTTTTTTCTCTAAAATATTCAGATGGGTCTGGAATATTTGAAGAGGAAAGTCAAATACATCTTTCCACTGGAGATTGAGAATATCGCTGATACGAAGTGCTGTGTGCAGTCCGAAGATGACCAGGGCATAGTTTCTTGGTACAGGATGAACGCTGTTGTAGTATTCCATAAATGTTTTTAATTCCTCTTTGCTTTTTATCGGCTGTGTTGTTCCCATAATTCCTGCTTTCCGGCATGTGATGCATTTTTGTTTTTATTATAAACACATCGTGTACACTATGGGTGAACTGTAACAAGTTTATACAGCACATTTGTGAACACATGAGCTGGCAAATGGTAAGAGTAGTTTATAAATATCTTGAATATATAGCAGCGAAGTATGCAGTCAGGAAGTGTGCAGAGGGAAAGTGTACAGCCGGAGAGTAACGGTCAGGAAGCGTGCAGTAAGAAAGTGTACAGACAGTTAGTATACAGCTGGGAAGTGTACAGCTGGAGAGTTGGAGAGTATATTGCATGAAAGTGTGCAGCAAGGAAGTGTGCAGCATGAAAGAATGTAGCAAGACGGTGTACAGCAAGAAAGTTTGAAACAGGAAGGTATGCCGGGAAGGATAGAATAGCGAAAAATCTTTGTGATTGATAAATAAGAAAGTATAGAAGGAAATTAAAGAATTCTTATTACAGATAAAATTATGTCAGAATCTTATAAAGATTTAAGAACACTGTTTTATATCAGCCATTGAATTGAACAATATAAATAGAAACAAAGGACAAGTTAAATAGATAAGCCGGCTATATTTATAATATATAAGAATCTGATGATGAACATTCTAAGGGAATAGGATACAGAGTATGAGTATTTTTCTGTATATAAAACTATATATTTAATATTTCAGAAAAATATGCAGTTTAGAACAGAATTGATATAAAAAATAATCCAGCAATTTTATAAGTAAATTGAATTATATTTTAATATTTATTATATTATAAGTGAATAATAAGAATATATATTTTTCATATCTTCTAATATTTCCACTTATACATATAATTATATTTGGAATTACTAGAAATTTTCTTAATTTCACTCATAAAAAATAAGAAGTATTTATATAAAATGTATAAAAATATATAAATTTTTTTGACAAGTGGTAAAAAAAATACATATTATAAATATGATATATTTTTGTTTTTATTTATTCATTGTATCTGGAACACTTTAGGAATCGTATTTGCCTCCAGGTATCAAAAACCATGTACACAAGTTTATTTTAATGAATCTGAAATAGCATTTACTTCTGCTCAAAAAATCTAGTTTCTTAATAGGATACCAAAATACAGCTGTTAAAGGTATTGATTTGGACAATTTTGAAAACGAAAAGCTGTCTATATGGTTATGTGTCCAAAGGTGAGAGAAGCAAAACTGGTACAGGCATATAATATTTGAAAAATATAAGAATGAACAGCTTTCATGTGGATAAAACACTAATTATTAAAAAATAGTGGAAAATAGCAGGGAAAAAACTCTGAGTTGTTGATAAAAACAGCATATTGTTAATAACTATAGGTCTTGTTTTTCTTACATAAAAATAAGGACGCAAGCTATATGAATAGACTTGCGCCCGGTCAGTTTATTGTTTAATTGTTTCATGCTTATTCTTTGATTCTGTCTATATCGATCAGATTTACCCCGATCACGTTGAGTAAAGCCTTTAACGAAAGATATTCTTCTTTTAATATAGAATATGTTTCACTTGCGTTTTCTTTTTTCGCAGCTAACATATATCTTTGAATTTTTTTAAACTGTTCAATAGTATCTTTTGCAATTTCTGCATTACTTGGCATATTTCCACCTCCTGATTATGACAAACGGCTGCTTTTTACGATGTATTTTTTTGTACTGTTAACGCATATCTTTAGATTTTGGTAAAATCTTCCATTGCTTTCTTGTATAATATTTAAATTTAGATTAAAGACATACAATAACCTCCTCAATTATAGAACCAGTTGTTTGGATATATTTAATATATCATAATTGGGGTGTTAAGTCTAATTCTTTATAAGAAATATATTCTGACTGCTGGAAAAATATTAAATGCCTGGCAATTTCTCTTGTTATAATTTTACTGTAAAACATTTCATATTATGTCTGCAGTGTCCAAAGCAGTACAATAAAAATAATTTGACAATCTAAATAAAACACTATATAATAAGATTCGGACAGCCGGGGCGCTAGCGGTGCCCTGTACCAGCAATCCGCTATAGCTGGGGTCATATCCTGCCTCGGGTCTTTAGATAATAAAGCAGCCTCTGGTAAGTGGCGATGACGTCTGGGTCTTACGCAACAGGAACCTGTGAACTGTGTCAGGTCAGGAATGGAGCAGCACTAAGCAGGACCTCTTGTGTGCCGTAAGGGTGCCTGGGCCGAGTTAACTGCCAGAGTAACGTTTAGGATCGGGATTCAAAGCAGGATGTCCTTATAAAATGCTAATATGATGTTTTACATGCGCGCGGGATAGTAAATGCCTGCGTTTTTTTGTATTTAAAAGCTAAAAAATGGAGGAAATATGATAAAAGCAGTAATATTCGACATGGACGGACTGATGATTGATACTGAAAAGCTGCTGGTAAAATACTGGCTGGAGGCAGCACGTTATTATGGTTATTCTATGAATCCGAACCATATTATCGGAATTCGGAGTATGGAACCAAAACATGCCGCATCGAAACTGAAGGCAGAAATTGGACAGGATTTTGATTATTACAAAGTAAGAAACCTGCGAAAAAAACTGATGGGTGAACATATAGAAAAATATGGCCTGGAAGAAAAGAGAGGCCTGGGAGAACTTCTGGATTATCTGAAGTCACATCACTATCTGACAGCAGTTGCAACAGCTACAGATTATGAACGTACCTGTCAGTATCTTACATCTTTAGGGCGGATGGAATATTTTGATGAGATTGTCTGCGCTTCTATGGTTGAACATGGCAAGCCTGAGCCGGATATTTATTTGGAAGCGGCTAAAAGGCTGAAAACGGAGCCTTTTGCATGTATGGCTTTAGAAGATTCTCCAAACGGGATTTTGTCTGCATACCGTGCCGGAATGTATCCTGTGATGGTACCGGACCTGAGCCAGCCAGATGAAGAAACAGCTAAACTGCTGTACGGGTGTGTGGAGAATCTGTCAAAAGTAACTGCGTTACTGGAAATGCAATAGCTGGTAACTGTTCGGGAAGTTCTGTGTATATGCTGTGCAGTCCGTATGAATCTGAAATACTGAAAAAATTATATTGACATTAAGGGTCTAATGCATTAAACTTTTCTTAGAGAGTTTAATGCATTAGACCCTTTTTGAAAGGAGAATTCAAATGGCAGTACCAAAAATATTTGAAAGCGAATACCGGTTTTGTGAAATCTTGTGGGAAAATGAGCCAGTATCCAGCAGTGAACTGGTTCGTCTGTGTAATGAAAAACTGGAGTGGAAGAAATCAACGACTTATACGGTGATCAGGCGTTTATCAGAAAGAGGTGTCTTAAAATCTGAAAATGCGATTGTTACGTCGCTGGTTTCTAAAGAAGACGTACAGTCAGCTGAAAGCACAGAAGTAATAGAAAAAACATTTTCTGGCTCTCTGCCAAGTTTTGTAGCGGCATTTACCCGCAAAAAAAAGCTGACACAGAAAGAAATAGAGGAAATTATGCAGATTATAGAGATACATAAGGAATAGAATATGCTTTATGGAAGGAAAGGGCGGGTGATTATATGAATCATTTATTGTCTGCAGCAGCTGGTCTGCATGAATTATTGTATGGTGAGAATGAGATTATAGAATCTGTATTTTTGGGCATTTTAGACAGAGCTGTTTCGGCTTCATATCTGATTGCTGCTGTTTTGATTGTGCGGTATCTGCTTCGGAATTCACCTAAAAAATTCCGTTCTGTGCTTTGGATTCTGGCAGGAATTCGTCTTATATGCCCGTATTCTGCTGAGTCGGCTCTCAGTCTAGTACCTGTGCAGAAGCATATGGATACATCTGTCCTGCATATGCGCAATGTACAGATTGATACAGGTATTCCGGTGCTGAACGATTCAGTCAGCCGGTATTTGCAGGGACATCAGGTTCCTGTTACAAGCAGTGCGAATCCTCCTCATGTGTATATCATTTATATATGTGCGAGAATATGGCTTGCGGGAGCAGCTGCTATGATCTTATACTTTGCGTATAGCTGGATAAATTTAAAACGAAAATTAAGATTTTCAGTACCGAGGGAAATAAAGATAAACGGGGATTGTGTAAAAATCTACGATAGCAGCCAGACTGAATCTCCGATTTTATTCGGATTGTTTCGTCCCAAAATATATATGCCTTATTCTGTCCGCCAGGAAGATATTTCATTTGTTGCTGTACATGAATCTATGCATAAAAAACGGAAAGATTACATACTAAAGCCAGCCGGATATCTGGTGCTCGCATGCTACTGGTTTCATCCTCTTGTGTGGATATCCTATATTTTAATGTGCAGGGATATAGAATATGCCTGTGATGAAGCAGTGATCAGAACTCTCGGGCCGGAATACAGGAAAGAATATTCCAAGGCTCTGCTTTCCTGTTCTGTCAGGTCGAAATTTTTTACAGCGTGTCCGACAGCTTTCGGTGAAGCCGGAGTGAAAGAACGCATCAAAAGCATACTGAATTACAAAAAACCTGCTTTATGGGGCATAGTAACAGCATCCGTTCTTTGTACAGCTGTAGCAGTCTGCTTTATGACGCAGAAGAAAGAAGAAACAGGTGCTGTAACTCAAAATGAAAACATAGTCTATGAATCAGATTCTTATTCAGAAAATGAAGATAACCGCTCTCAGGAAAAAACACCGGCTGGGAAACCAGAAGAAGGAAGTATTTCAGACAGCCAGAGTCAGGAAGAAACACTGGCTGGGAAACCAGAAGACAGCCAGAGTCAGGAAGAAACACCTATTCAGGAAATTGCAGGAGCAGCCAGCATTGGAAGTTATTTTCCAAAATATCATGAAGAACAGCAGTTTCTTATGATGGAAGCTGATCTGGATCAGGATGGATATGCTGAAAGGGTCGTTATGAGCAATCTGGGATATAATGGAGGCGATGGAGGATATAAAATAGAAGTTTTTAGAATTAAAAATGGTACAGAAGAACGGGTTCCTCTTCCGGAGGATTATGCAGAAGAATCAGGATTTCCTTTTTATATGGAATGGTCTGGAAAAGAGGCATTTCTGTCTACGCCTGATCAGGAGAGATTATATTTTGCTCAGCCGCAGATTTTAGATATTTACCAGAATCATGAGGAAAAACAGCAGATTATATCTTATATGGATAAAACGGGGCTGTATTTAGATTATCCTGCTGATGCAGTCAGTGGTTTTACAGTTGTAAAAGATGCAAAAGACAACAGGCCGGTTCTGGTTTTAAAGCAGTATCTGATGGGATATCTTGGACATGCGGACTGTTTTGGATATGCGGTATCTTTTTTAAAACTTCAGAAGAATAATACGTGGGAGACAGAATTTGCGTATTTACCGGAATGATTTAAAAATCAATAAGAATATAGGACTGCCGTACCCGTGCGGCAGTTTTTTGCTGCAATACCGACAGTTTTTTGTCAGCAGTAATAAAAAATAAGAACTATGAAACTTTTACCTTTTTTGTTTATCTATATATTTAGAAGGGTGAAGGAAAGGAGATGGTTCGTTGAAACAGGTACTTTATGATAAGCTGACAGCTTACATTATAGAAAACCAGGACAGGTTTTACCGGCTGGCATACAGTTATGTAAAGAACCAGGACGATGCACTGGATGCGGTGCAGAATGCAGTCTGCAAAGCATTGTCACATTATGAAGAGTTAAAGAATGAGGAAGCGTTTAAAACATGGCTTTATAGAATAGTAATAAATGAAAGCCTTACCCTGTTAAGGGCCAGAAAGCGCTTTGTCCTTGAGAATGAGAGCAGCAGGGAAATACCTTATGAAGAAAAGAAGTATGAAGTGCATGATGATCTGTATGATCAGATCGGCCAGATGGAGGAGGATACACAGAGTATTATCAAACTTCGTTTTTTTGAGGAGCTGGAACTTAGTGAGATTGCCCGGATTTTGAAAATGAATCTGAATACAGTGAAGACGAAACTTTACCGGGGACTTAAGACATTAAGAGCTGAAATGGAAAAAGAGGAAGATGCATGAAAAACCGTAACTTTACCACGGCTTAAAACATTAAGATATGGGATAGAAAAGGAGGAAGGCGTATGAGAAATATGGAAGAGGCAAGACAGAAATATGACAGTATTCCGATTCCTGATGAACTGTCAAAAAGGGTGATGATGGAAATTGAAAAGGCAGGAAAACTGCATCAAAGAAGAGTTATAAAAATAAGAAGAAATTTAATTTTTAAAAGAACAGCAGCAGTGGCAGCGTCTCTTGCAGTTTTATTTACTGTAGGAGTGAACAGCAGCGAGGCATTTGCAAAGGAAGCCGCCAGAATACCGGTGATTGGTTCCATAGCCCGTGTCGTTACATTCCGTTCTTATGAAGAGAAAACGGAGACGGCGGGTATTGATGTGGATATACCGGGTATTGAGCTGATTTCAGAGAAACTGGGCGGACTGGAAAAAGAGGTAAATGAAGAAATCTATTCTTTTTGTAAAGAGTATGCAGAGGAAGCAGTGGCAAAGGCAGAAGAATACAGGGAGGCTTTTCTTGAAACGGGAGGTACGGAAGAGGAATGGGCAGAACATGATATCAGAATAAAAGTATGGTATGAAGTAAAATCTCAGACGGATAGTTATATATCTTTGGCAGTTATGGGAAATGATAACTGGAACAATGCAGATTATGAATCAAAATATTATAATTTAGATTTAAAAACAGGAAAAGTTGTTGCATTAAAGAATTTGTATGACAGTTCAGATATACGGTCTGCAGAAAGAAATGTACGCAGGCAAATCAGGCAGAGAGAAAAAGAAACCGGAATGGAATTCTGGGGTGATGAGTGGCAGGGAATTGATGAAAATACCAGGTTTTATATAAACAGTGCTGGAAATCCAGTTATCGTATTTCAGAAGTACGAAATCGCCCCAGGTGCTGCAGGGATTCAGGAATTTGAGTTCACTGTTAATTGAAGATATGTGCTTGATAATTATAAGCGGAAAGGGGGTGAATCAGCTGTAATAAAATGCAGTTAGATAAAGACTTGAAATAATTTAAAAATAGATAAAGAGAACCGGCTGCGCTATAACGCGGATAGATAAAGATTAGAAATAATTAAAAAATGGATAGAAAGAACCGGCTGAACTATAACGCTGATAGTTTAAGAATAGTAATGATTCGAAAACTTAGAAAAAGAGAATCAGCTGCATTATAATATAGAAGAAACTAGTACATTTTATTAGTACCAAAATTTGATCTATTCAGATACGGCAGATTTTTACGTCCTGATTTAGTTCCAATGAAAATAACAGATGACTTTTCTTCTGACTTTCGTTAAAATAAGACGAAAAGGGTAAAGGCAGGTAATTCTATTTATGGAAACGAAGGAAATATTAAAAAAGGTACAGTCGGGTGAATTATCGGTAGATGAAGCGGAGCATTTGTTTCGAAGACAGCCTTTTGAGGAAATGGGTTTTGCAAAACTGGATACACATCGGAAAATCCGTTCCGGTTTTCCTGAAGTTATTTTTTGCAGCGGCAAAGCGGATGAGTATCTGCTGCAGATTTTTGGCAGGCTGTATGAGCAGGATGGGGAAGTTTTTGGGACAAGGGCATCGAAGGATCAGTATGAGCTGATTCGAAGGACTTATCCTCAGACTGTTTATGACCCTGTTTCTAAAATTATTAAGATAGAAAAAGAGGGCAGGGTGAAAAAGGGAATGGCAGCAGTCTGTACGGCTGGTACGGCGGATATACCTGTGGCAGAAGAGGCGGCACAGACGGCTGAATATTTTGGAACTGCTGTGGAACGGATTTATGATGTCGGTGTCAGCGGTATTCACCGGCTTTTATCTGAGCTTGATCTCATTCAGAAAGCGAACTGCGTGGTGGCGGTAGCAGGCATGGAAGGCGCTTTAGCGAGTGTACTGGGAGGACTAGTAGATAAGCCGGTCATTGCTGTGCCTACGTCCATTGGATACGGAGCTTCCATGAACGGGCTGTCTGCGCTTCTGACGATGATAAATTCCTGTGCCAACGGAATTGCGGTGGTAAATATAGACAATGGATATGGTGCCGGTTATATGGCAGCGCAGATTAACCGTCTGGCGGTCAGATCGTAAAATAAAAAGAGTCCTGCCTTAACTGCGCAAGACTCTTTTTTTAAATTGGAGGTAGGATGTATTTTTTAGAAAGTACTGTACATCTGCACAGTACAATAAACGGAGAGCATGGGATTCGAACCCACGGTGCGTTGATAGCACACGGCTTTTCGAGAGCCGCACCTTAAACCGCTCGGACAACTCTCCAGAATTAATGAAAATTTAATAAGCTGTATCAATTATACCATAATCTTACATAATTGCAAGAAAATTCTCGAATCCTTTTCAGACATCTGCAATCTCAGCCTTAAGTGTAAACTGTAGATTCTGCTGACTGAGCATACTGTATGAAAAATATTTATATTTTTTTAGGAAAATAGTCCTCTCTTATAAAGATTTCCCGGTATTCTTTTGGCGACATTCCGAATTCTTTTTTAAATGCACGAAAAAAACTGGAATAATCTCTAAATCCGCACATCAGACAGGTATCTCCGATGGACGTACTGCCGGATATGGCATCACGGCAGAGCAGCAGTCTTTTTTTTGTGATAAACTGATGAATCGATACCCCCAGGTTATCCTTAAACACGTGTGCAATATGATATTTGCTCACGAAAAATTCTTTTGCAAGCAGGTCTAAAGAAAGATTTTCATCTAAATGTGTCTCGATATACTGCAGCAGATTCCGGTATAAAGCCTGTTCTTCATGAGGTGTTTTTGGGTGTTCTGTTTCATATACTGTACGGTTCAGATGCAGGATCAGATCACTGACACAGAGCGCAGTTTTTGCCTTTTTGCCGAAACGCTCAGAATGGATTTCCTCAATGATCTGTAAAATTTTGGCCTGCAGGGCTTTAAAAGCAAGCAAATCATAATGAAAAATATATGTTCCTGTTTTAAGAACATGCCGTATCAGATATAAGTAATCTGGTGAAAGCAAGGCAAGTTTATCAAAATAGTCCTGGCTGACCCAGAATACAAATCTTCTGTATGGAGCTTCGCTGTCTGACAGAGTAGCATAATGCGCAATACCGGGCGGGATTAAAATAACATCTCCGCAGTTTAAAAGATATTCTTTTCCGTTAATATGGACCAATACATTTCCTTCCAGAAAAAAATAGTATTCGTAATGTGAATGGGTATGGCTTTCCACATGGTAGGAGTGACTGTCATTGTAATAATAGATTTCAAAATCGTCTGACAGCATATGCTGGCGCTGGCTGAAAGCAGTCTGTAAATTTTTTTTCAATGGTATTCTCCCTGCTGGCGTTGAATATGCATACAAATTTTGTATATGTTTTAGATTATAACATGATACCGCAACTTTTGCAATGTTGATAACAACTATTTCAATTGGAATTTTTAAGTGCTGATTGTATAATATTGCCAGTAGCCGGAAATATAACATGAATGATGGCGTTTAAATGGAAGGAGAAAAGGAAAAATGAGATTATGTAAACAGGGGCTGGAAAATACAGATCAATGGGAGAAGGCTGGTTATAAACTTCCTCAGTATGACCGTATGGCAGTGGCTAAAGCCACAAAAGAAAATCCTTTCTGGATACATTTTGGAGCCGGAAATATTTTCCGGGCATTTCAGGCAAATGTAGTGCAGAACCTGCTCAATCAGGGTGAACTGGACAGGGGCCTGATCGCTGCAGAAGGGTTTGATTATGAAATTGTACAGAAAATGAACCGTCCGCATGATGATTATTCTATACTGGTAACTTTAAAAGCGGATGGCAGTATTGAAAAAACAGTGATCGGAAGCGTTGTGGAGTCCTGTATTTTAGATTCCGGGCAGACGGAAGAATACGGCCGGCTGAAAGAAATATTCTGTAAAGATTCGCTTCAGATTGTATCATTTACCATTACTGAGAAAGGATACAGTCTTACTGATGGAAAAGGAGAGGTGCTGCCTGCAGTGAAAGAGGATTTTTCTTCCGGGCCGCAAAAACCGGTAAGCTATATCGGAAAGGTGGCTTCTCTTTTGTATACACGTTATCAGGCTGGAGAAAAGCCTGTGGCTATGGTCAGTATGGATAACTGTTCACACAATGGGGATAAGCTATATGCAGCAGTCAGCGCATTTGCTGAAAAATGGATTGAAAATGGCTCTGCTGAAGCTGGATTTCTTAAATATATAAATAATAAACAGAAAGTGTCTTTTCCATGGTCTATGATTGACAAGATTACGCCGCGTCCGGATGCTTCTGTGCAAGCAGTTTTAAAAGCAGACGGTGTGGAAGGGTTAGAGCCTGTTATTACATCTAAAAATACTTATGCGGCTCCATTTGTCAATGCAGAGGAATGTGAATATCTGGTTATTGAAGATGCATTTCCAAACGGACGTCCGGCGCTTGAAAAGGGCGGGCTGATGTTTACAGAGCGTGAAACAGTGGATAAAGTGGAGAAAATGAAAGTCTGCACATGTCTGAATCCGATTCATACAGCGCTTGCAGTGTTTGGATGCCTGCTCGGATATCACAAAATTTCAGATGAAATGAAAGACACAGAGCTGAAAAAACTGGCGGAAACAGTTGGATATGCGGAAGGTCTGCCGGTAGTGGTCAATCCGGGAGTGATAGATCCGAAAGAATTTATTGATACAGTTTTGAATATACGTGTGCCGAATCCTTTTATGCCGGATACGCCTCAGAGAATCGCTACCGATACTTCCCAGAAGCTGGCCATTCGTTTTGGTGAGACTATAAAGGCTTATCAGGCATCGGATGAACTGAATGCATCAGATTTAAAGATGATACCGCTTGTATTTGCCGGATGGCTCCGGTATCTGATGGCAGCTGATGATAATGGCATGGAATTTGAACTCAGCCCTGATCCGCTTTTGGATACAGTCTGTCCTTATGTGGCAGGATTCCGTCTTGGTGAACAGGCAGAGGTAGAAAGTGCCCTGAGGCCGGTTCTGGAAAATGACAAGATTTTTGGTGTGAATCTGTATGAGGCAGGGCTGGCAGATACCGTATGCGGATATTTTAAGGAACTGATCGCAGGAACAGGAGCAGTCCGGGAAGTACTGAAAAAATATCTGAAATAAAGTAATTTGTATTATAATATTCTTCAGGCCTGCAATGATCTGCCAGGAGAGGTAATGAAAAATATTTGAAATAAAGTAATTTGTATTACAATATTCTTCAGGTTGACAATGATCTGCCGGGACAGTTATAATATAACTTGCATACTAGTGCTCCATCCAGACAGAAATGAGAGTTTATTACAGCCTGATTCGTGTTACTGCTGGTTAAAATTTTTAGACAGTGGAGCTGCATTGCCGTCAAAATTCTGCCCTGCACTAACGCGAATCAGACAGCGGGAAATTCTCATTTCTGTCTGGATGGAGCACTGGTTTATGGAAAATCCGGTATACGAGTAAAAGGTCGGGAGATAAAAAATGAAAATAAGCGAACGCCAAGGAAGGGAAATAGGAAGGGAATATGCTCTGCGTGTACTAAAAGAAAATATTGTAATGCTGGAATTAGAGCCTGGCAGCAGAATCAGTGAGAATGAACTGGCCCAGGAGCTGGGTGTGTCAAGAACACCTGTCCGGGAAGCGCTGATTGAGTTAAGCAAAGGAAAAATTGTTGAGGTTTACCCGCAGAAAGGCAGTTATGTTTCCCTGATTGACTGGAAGCTGGTAGAGGAAGCGCAGTTTCTGCGTCTGACACTGGAACGGGCTGTAATCCGTCTGGCGTGCCAGGAACTGGAAGAAGATAAACTGCAGGGGCTCGAAAAAAATGTAAAACTTCAGCTGTTTTATCTGGAGAATAACGAAATTGCTGATTTGCTGCAGCTGGATAACCAGTTTCATAAAGAATTATTTAATATTACAGATAAATCTCACATTTACAGGCTCATGAGCAATATGAACCTGCATTTTGACCGTCTGAGGACTTTGCGCACAAAAGCAGTAGACCAGAGATATGTAATAGAAGACCATATGAATATTCTGGATGCTATCCGGATGAAGAATCCTGATCAGGGAGAGGAGGCAATCGTAAAACATCTGACCAGGCATGAAATTGACAGGAATATTATACATAGAAAATATCCGCAGTATTTTAAAGAAATACTGTGTTAACAGTCCAAAAGTCGCCTGCCATGGAAAAATCAGGTGAAATTCATGAATAAAAGACAGATACCAGACAGTCCGCTGCCAGCAGACGGTGCCGTCTGTCTTTTGTCAATGATCTGTTAACAGTTACAGAAGCATTTATATTGAAAAACGGGGTATACTGATACAGGGCATCTGGTCCTGTATTTTTTTTGTTTAAAATGCAATAAAACAAGTACCTTTTTTATATGAAAAATAATTAAGGTTTATATAAAATTAACAAAATTATTTATAAATAAATAACTTTTGCATAAAATATTGACAAATACATACTTGTGAAGTAATATACTAATATACAAGTTAAGAAATTATATTTCAAACAAAAGGAGGAAAAAAATATGAAGAGAAACAAGGTACTTGCATTACTGCTTTCAGCTGCAATGGTGTTTGGAATGACAGGCTGTGGAAATTCCGGGACTGATGATAAAACAGGAAATACAAATTCTGGAAATGAACAGCAGGAAGATAATTCTGGAACTGGTACAGGAGATTCGCAGGAAGGTGTTCAGGATTCTGAAAATAAAGATGATGATAAGAAAGACAGCAGTTCAGGAGCTGGATATAAAATAGGGCTGACGAACAGTTTTAACGGAAATTCTTACCGTCAGCAGATGGAAGCATATGCCCAGGAAGCTGCAGATGAACTGAAGGCAGCAGGAGAGATATCTGAGTTTACAATTGTAGAAGCAAACAACGACGCTTCCAAACAGGTACAGCAGATTCAGAACTTTGTTCTGGAAGGCATGGATGCAATTATTATTGACCCGATTTCTGCGACTGCCCTGACCGGGGCGATTCAGGAAGCGACAAGCGCTGGCATTCCATGTATTATTATTAATGACGGGCCGGTGGAATCTGACGAGGAGCTGTGTTACCAGATTAATTTTGATACCATTGATCAGATGATGACTCTGACTGAATATGTCTGCGAAGCAATTGGCGGAAAAGGTACTATTATCGAACTGAGAGGAACTGCAGGGGCAGAATTTGACAACATTGCACATGAAGGCGTATTAAAAGCGCTGGAAAAATATCCTGATATCAAGGTGGCAGCTGAAGTATATACAGACTGGACAGGTTCAAAAGCACAGTCAGAGCTGGCTTCGGTACTTCCTACACTGGATAAAGTGGACGGCATTGTGACCCAGGGAGGAGATTCCTATGCAGCAGTCCAGGCATTTGAAGCAGCAAATATGGAGCTTCCGGTTATTGGCGGAGACAATCGCGGATATTTCCTGAAATGGTGGGCAAATGAAGCTCCGGAAGGATATGATACACTTTCTGTATCTTCGAATCCGTGGGATGGAGCGACCGGAGTATATGTAGCATGTGATATCTTAAGCGGTGAATATGATATTCCGAATGAAATGATACATCCGTTTGCAGTCGTAGAAAAAGATCAGGTTCAGGAATACAAGGACATGGACGACGAAGCGATTGGCACACCGACCTTTGACCGTGAGTGGGTAAGGGAGAACTTATATAAATAGCATGCGGGGAGAGTGCTCTGCAGCAAAACGGGTAAATGGATAAGACTGACAGTTACTGTCCGCTAGGAAGAGTGTCACGGGAGTGCAGATTGTGTAAATCCGGGGCGGACAGCAGCTGTATAGCAGGAGGAAAACATTATGGATGGAAAGGTCATATCTTTTATGCAGCAGGCAATGGATGCAGCAGAAATAATTGATTTAAGCTATACGCTAGAGCCGGGAATGCCGGTCTGGCCGACACATGCAAGGTTTGGAGCAATTGTATTTGAAAGCTATGATGATGGAGAAATTTCCATGCACAGGCAGCTGAGTTTTGGCGAACATACAGGAACACATCTGGATGCGCCGAAGCATTTTTTTAAAGAAGGCTGTTCTATAGAGGAAGTTGACGTAAAGTCGGTAATCGGCAGAGGTGTCAGGGTTGATGCGGCGTTTTTAAAACCGTGTGAGGCTTATACACTGGAAATGCTTAAGGAGCATGAAAAGCGTCATGGAGAAATCAGACAGGGAGACATTGTCATGTTTCGGTTTGGATGGGAAGACCGTTACGGACTGGGAAAGGATGCCACAGAATTTCTAAAGGACTGGCCGGGACTTGGAGGAGACGCGGCGCAGTACCTGTTAAATAAGAAAGTATCGTGCGCCGGTACGGATGCACTGGCCTTAGACCCTTTTGGAAGCGTGGATTTTCCGTGTCATAAAATTCTGCTCGGAGCTGGCATTCCGATTCTTGAAAATCTGATGAATCTGCATAAACTTCCTGTTTTTACTTATGTAATTGGACTGGCTGATAAGGTAAAGGACGGTTCCGGCTTTCCGGTCCGGGTAATTGCGCTGACTGAAAAAGAAGAGAAAGGAGGCTGAAGGAAGTGAAAAGACAAGAAAACCAGTCTCCTTACATAGAGCTTTGTGAGATTGATAAATTTTTTGGAATAACGAAAGCGCTTCAAAAGATTAATTTTCAGATTTATGCGGGAGAAGTCATCGGTCTGGCAGGGCCGAACGGGGCTGGCAAATCTACGATGATGAAAGTATTAACAGGAGTGCTTGCGCCGACTGCCGGCAGAATTATGATTCATGGTAAACAGTCTGAAAAGTATACGACAAAAGAATCGAAAGAGGCAGGGATTGCCTGTGCGTATCAGGATCTGTCTCTTTGTACGAATTTAAGCGTATATGAGAATTTTGCAATGCTGAATGCGGACCATGGATTTTTCTCAAAACCAGGCTGGCGCAGGAGTGCAAAAAAAGAGACAGAAAATCTGCTGGAACAGTATTTTCCGGGAAACTGTATTGATGTCATGAAATCTGTGGAACATCTGACGCTGGCAGAGCGCCAGATTGTGGAAATCTGCAAGACACTGATGACAGAAAATCTGAAAGTTCTTATTCTGGACGAGCCGACTTCTGCATTGTCTACAGATAAGGCAGAACAGCTGCATAAAGTGGTGGCGCAGCTGAGCAGCCAGGGCGTTGCAGTCATTTATATTTCTCATAAACTGGATGAAATTCTAAAAATAACAGACCGCATCGTACTGATGAGAAACGGAATGAATGCGGGAGAATGTGATTCCGGGTCAATTTCAGCAGATGAACTGGTGGAAATGCTCGGAGGTGCAGGCGGAAATAACGAACGGGTACAGGAGAAAAAGACAAAAGTTTCAGAAAGCGGTACAGCTGTCAGGGTGACAGATTATACAGGCAGTGGGCTTTACAATATCCATATGCATGTTAACAGGGGAGAGATTGTGGGCATATCCGGTCTGGCTGGTTCCGGGCAGACAGAACTTTTAAACCTGTTATTTCAGTCTGGAAAATACAGAGGAAAAGAGAAGAACGGTATTTTACTAAATGCATCAGTTTCGTATGTCAGCGGGGACAGGACATCGGAAGGTGTATTTCATCTATGGGATATTTTTAATAATACAATTATCGGAAATCTGGATCAGGTTAAAAAAGGGCTTTTTCTCGACCAGAAAAAGTCAGAAGAACTGGCACAGACCTGGTATGACAAATTAAAATTCAAGGCAGAGGGGATTCACAGCCCGATTATGTCACTGAGCGGAGGCAACCAGCAGAAGGCGCTGATTGCGAGAGGAATTGCTTCCGGTGCAGAGATGATTATTTTAAATGACCCGACTGCCGGCGTTGATATCGAGACAAAACAGGAGATTTACAGGCTTTTAGACGAAGCAAAGCAGGAAGGCAAAGCTGTTATTTTGTACTCTACAGAGGATGCGGAGATTGAGATCTGTGACCGGGCGTATATTATGCGGGAAGGCGAAATTACGCAGGAACTGAAAAAAGAGGATATTTCGGTATCTAATATTGTAAAGGCTTCGTTTAAAGAAGCAAAACACAAAAAAGCAGCTGAAGATAAAAAAGACGGGATTGTGCATCAGATGCTGAGTTCGCGTGTGCTTCTTCCGGTTGCTGCAATGGTAATTATGATTCTGGCAAATGGGTTTATGAATCCGAGAATCTTATCTTATATGGGGATGCGCATGCTTGTGTCTTCTGCAGTTCCGCTTGTCTTTGCAGCACTCGGACAGATGTTTATCGTTGCTGCGGGAGACGTGGATATGGGAAACGGTTATTCAATTGCACTGGTTAATGTGATTGTGGGAATCGTGCTGACGGGAAATCCTATGGCAGGCATCATAGGAATTGCGCTGTTTATTATGGCATATGCAATGATGGGGGCTCTGATTCATGTGCGGAATATTCCGGCAATTGTTGTGACATTAGGCGCACAGTTTGTATGGTGGGGGATTGCGCTGGTAATAGCACCTTCTCCGGGAGGCTCCTGTCCGCAGTGGCTGCTTTCTGTATATAAATTTGAGTTTCCGTTTGTTCCAATGCCGGTTGTCATATGTATTATTGCAGGTACTGTATGCTGGTGGATTCTTTTTCGTGCAAAGTATGGAATGGTGCTGCGGGGAATCGGAAATAATGCCGCTGCTGTCGAGCGTTCGGGCTGGTCTTACCTTCAGGCAAAGATGATAAATTATGCACTGTCCGGCCTGATGGCGGTATTTGCAGGCATGTCATATACGGCAGTCTGTATGGGAGCAGATGCCAACTCATCGGTTTCTTACTGTATGCTTTCGATAGCGACTGTGATCCTGGGCGGATGTGAAATGGCAGGGGGGATTGTGACTCCGGCAGGCGTAGTATGCGGAGGCATTGCGATGTCATTTATCACAAGCCTTCTGACTTCTTTCCGGGTAGATTCTAACTATCAGACAGCGGTGACAGGAATGATTCTGATTGTAGTACTTGCAGTCAAACTGATTACTCATAAGAAGGAGGGCAGATAAAATGAAAAAAATAATACAAAAACATGCGTTTATATGGCCCCTTCTTGGATCTGTTATTTTGTGGATAGCAATTTCAGCGGTATCTGGCAGGTTCAGCATGGCTATGCTGTTTTCAAGTGCAAAGCTGTGTTCGTTTGCTCTGCTGCTGGCTCTGGGGCAGATGGTTGTGGTAACAAGCGGAGAGGGTGCGATCGATTTGTCGCAGCAGTATATTCTGACACTGGCAGCTTACATTTCGTGTGACCTGATGCAGTATAACGTAGTATTTGGAGTTGTGGCAGCAGTAGCAGCAGGTGCTTTGTGCGGGCTGGTCAACGGGCTGGTTAATATTTATCTGAAAGTACCTGCTATGATCACGACGCTTGCAACCGGGTATATTATTTTTACTATTGTACTTGTACTTGCTCCGGGAATGAAGACACTGCCTGACCCGGGACTGGTAAAATTTATAAATCTTAATGCAGGAGGCTTTTCCATGCTGACAGTCATCTGCATTGCGGCAGCAGTGGTGCTGGCTCTTGTACTGTATAAGACGAAATACGGCAGACAGCTGCATGCGGTCGGACAGAAACGCCTGGCTGCCCGGTATGCCGGAATTAATGTAAATAAAGTAGTAATCACTGCATTTACAATTGGCGGTGCGCTGTGCGGACTGTCAGGAACACTGTGCGGGGCATTTAACGGCGGTGCGTTCCAGGATATGGGAACTACCTATTTTCTTCCTTCCATTGCAGCAGCTTTTGTAGGAGGGACAGCTGCATCGGGCGGTAAGTCGAATGTTGCCGGGGTGTGCATAGGTGCTCTGATGATGTATTTATTAACGACA
Organism: uncultured Eubacterium sp.; assembly: GCA_910580075.1. Taxonomy (GTDB): domain Bacteria; phylum Bacillota; class Clostridia; order Lachnospirales; family Lachnospiraceae; genus Eubacterium_J. Next base: position 50,825 of record CAJTVR010000009.1, read on the forward strand.
TTTTTGAATGCAGCGAGTCTTTCTGTCGGCATGCAGAGACTGATACAGGGTGCGGTGCTTGTGCTGATTTTGGTAGCGTCGGTTACCAGTGATGCAAAAAAGAGCTGATAATGTTTACTTTATATAAATAGGAGATTAAGACTTATGAAAGCGATTCAGATTGTAAAACCAGGCGAAATAAAGCTGATTGAGATGGAAAAGCCGGAGATTACGGGTCAGGATCATGTATTGATTAAAATGACGGCAGCCGGTATCTGCGGTTCAGATGTGGGCATTTACCACGGGACAAATGCAGCTGCAACATATCCGAGGGTCATCGGTCATGAAATGGTCGGGGTGATAGAACGTACAGGAGATCATGTGACACATCTAAAACCTGGCGACCGGGTAATTGTAGACCAGGTGGTAAACTGCGGACACTGCTATGCATGCAGAATCGGCCGTGGAAATGTGTGTGCAGATCTGCAGGTACGCGGGGTACATATTGATGGCGGATACCGTGAGTACATAGAGGTACCGGAAAAAGACTGTTACCTGCTTCCGGAAGGGCTGTCAGATGAAACAGCAGTTATGATTGAACCGCTTACGATTGCAATTCAAAGCTGCTCCAGGGCTGAACTTTGTAAAGATGATACACTGCTGATTTATGGTGCGGGAGCTCTTGGAAGTTCCATTTTGAAAATTGCCAGGCTAAGCGGCGCGAAAATTATTGTTGCGGATATTGTGGAGGAAAAACTGGCAGATGCTGTGGAAAACGGAGCAGATTTTACGATTAACAGTGGAAAAGAAGATGTAACAGTAAGGGCAAAAGAGCTGACAGGCGGATACGGCCCTACCGTCTGCATTGATGCGGCCTGTACAAAAGATTCCCTGCTGACGCTTCTTAAAACGGCCGGCAATGCGGGCCGGGTGATGACAATGGGATTTTCAGTAAATCCTGTTGAAGTGAATCAGTTTTTAATTACTTCAAAAGAACTGGATGTACGGGGTTCCAGGCTGCAGAATAAAAAATTTCAGACTGCAATCAGACTCATTCAGGAAGGCAGGCTGGATTTAACAGGGTCAGTATCGCATACGTTTCCGCTTGAAAAGGCGAAGGAGGCATTTGAGTTTATTGACTCTAAGGATGCATCGATTCGCAAGGTAGTGCTGACGTTTGGGGAATAGGATAGATTAGCCGGACGCCGGGAAGAGAAACTTTTTCCTATTTCTGTTCCGCCCTGCGAACAGTAATCTTCCGGGTTATCTGCAGCGGTACACGTCCTGGATATGGGGCGGAAAATTAAGAATTTCTAACTGTTCTCCGGAGTCACAGAAAAAGGAAAAAGTTTCTCTTCCCGGCTGGTACAGGATAGATTTATGTGTCAGTCTGTCAGTTTGCGGCCATATGCCACAGCCTGGTATCCAGACATTTATGTTCGAGGTCAATGAGGCAGATGAAGATCGTGGATGTCTTTAATCAGCCAGTCACTGATAAATTACAAATCCGGCAGCCCCGCTGATAAGCATTATAATTACCGGGCTGGGTTTCTGCTTACGCAGTATGATAAGCATAATAGAGAACATAAGCAATGCAGTCATATTAAACGAATCCGGTTCAGGCTGATTCCCGCCATATAATACTAAAAGAATAATTGTGAATGCAGCTGATATAATCAGGCCAAGCGAAGCAGATTTCAGACCGTTTAGTGCTTCCATAACATAAGCGGATTTCAGGTGTGACTGAAAAAACTTATACAAAGTCAGTGAAATTATAATTCCGCACAATATGCATCCGGCGGTTGCGGCTGCGGCTCCTATAATGCCTCCGGCCTGAAGCCCGACAAATGTTGAAGTATTGACAGCCAGCGGGCCGGGAGTCATTTGTGAAATCGTAATAATATCTGTAAACATTTTTTCGCTGATCCAGCCGTTTTTTTCTACGGCCTGATCCTGAATCAGGGGAATAATGGCATAACCTCCTCCAATACTCAGCAGGCCTGTTTTTAGAAATGTAATAAATAATTTCCATGTCAGATTCATGATAGTTACCCCGTATTAAAAATGATTGTTCCTAATTTGTAAAAAATACCTGGAGGATGCATAAACAGCAGCAGACAAGAAGTATCAAAATCACATTGATATGAAATATAAAGTTAGCAGCAAACGACAGCGGGACCATGGCAGATAATAACACAGACTTTTTCTTTAGAATCACTGCACACATGTCCGTAATAAAATCTGCCATTAAAGCTGCTGTACCGGCTTCCATTCCTTTTAAGACGGCCGCAATGACCGTATTGGAAATAAATGCAGTGTAAAATGCCGAAATAAACGTAAGAATCACAAGAGGCGGAATGACAGCGCCAAAACAGCTGATGACAGCGCCCGCTGTACCGGCTGTTTTGTATCCGGCCAGAGCCGACAGACTAACAGCAATCGCTCCAGGCGACGACTGTGCAACCGCAGCCATGTTTATCAGATCTTCTTCTGTAAAATACTGTCTTTTTTCTACAAAAAAGCGGCGGACCATTGGAACAGCTGTATAGCCGCCGCCAAAAGTAAAGGTGCTTATAAATAAATTTGTCCCAAAGAGCCATAAATATTTTTTTAGATTCTGTTTCAAAATAATTTCCCTCCCATCCAGCTTATGATATCTCTTGTTCTGCAATCTGTAAAATGATATAATTTTATATTATCTATCTATTTTATTCATGTCTGTAAAGGAGAAAAAATGGTAATACGGTATTTAGAGATTTTAGAGGCAGTGGCAGAGACAGGAACATTTACAAATGCTGCTAAAAAACTGTTTATTACGCAGTCGGCGGTTTCCCATGCAGCTGCAGAGCTTGAAAAACAGGCTGGTACAGCTCTTTTTGAGCGTCTGCCGAAAGGTGTGGCACTGACCAGCTGCGGGATTTCGCTTTTAGAGGAATCGCGCGGCATTTTAACGGCTTGCAGAAATCTGGACAGAAGAATCAGTCATCTGGAAGAAAATACACCGGTTCATATTGTATCCAGTATTACAATTGCCTCGTTTCTGCTTCCAGAGATACTGAGCGGATTAAGCGCTTCTTTTCCAGATATGAAGGTTTCTGTCAGGGTAGCAAGTGCAAATGCTGCGATTGAAATTTTACAGCATGGAAATGCAGATCTTGCATTTTGGGAAGGGACTGCGCCGAAAGGGAATTTTCGTACGATCCTTTTAGGAACCTATCAGTTATGCGCAGCCTGTTCGCCGCAGTTTCATGTGTCTGCGGATACACTGACACTGAACCAGCTATGCAGATATCCTCTGCTGCTTCGTGAACTGGGAAGCGCAATCCGTGATACGTTTGACAATACGCTTGCACTTGCCAGTATAAAAGCAGAGCCTGTATGGGAAAGCGTGAATTCTCTGGCGCTTATCAAAGCTGCTGAAGCAGGGCTTGGCATTACAATACTGCCGGAAAAATTACTGGAAGATTCGCTGGTCTTAAAAAAACTGCGTATCATCCGCCTGGATCATACAAAAATGGAGAATCAGATGCTGGCGTTATTTCATGAGAATCAATATATTACAAAACCTTTACAGATTCTGACAGACAGACTGAAAAAGAGAATGGAGCAGTCACTGTAGGAAATGCAATTCTGCATATGGCATAGTTCCAATGGGCAAAATGATATGACAAGTCTTTACGTACTTCCTCATTACATTGCGTCTTGACTATCCCCGGTATTTGGTTTAGTATAAATAAGACATTACTTTATTTTAATCAGCTGGTGAAAATAAGGAATGGGAGGGGATTTCAAATGAGTCCAGTCAGTAAATGTCAGATCCGGCAGTGTTTCCAATATATTTTTAAACGGCTTTTATTTATAGGATCATTATGTTCAGTGTTTATGACACTGCTTTTTTCTGTGCCCGCTGCCGTACCGGGAGAAAAACAGGTTAATGATCAGAAATTAACAGGCAGGGAGCTGCTGGCAGATTACAGCCGGAATGTGCCAGGGGAAAGCGGCAGCCAGAGTACAATGGGAGAGAATTCTGGAACTGCAGACAATAGCCAGGGCGTACCGGGAGAGAATGCCTCAAATACGGACAACGGCCAGGGCATACCGGGGGAGAACTCTGGAAATGCGGACGACGGCCAGGGCATACCGGGGGAGAACGCTGGAAATGCAGACGACGGCCAGGGCATGCCAGGCGGGAATAATGACCAGAATGGATCAGACGGCAGCAAGAACGAGCCAGGCCAGAATAGCGGAACAGGAGACGGCAGCCAGAATGTACCGGGTGAGGATGACGGCCAGAATGGATTAGATAACGGCCAGGGTGTGCCGGGTGAGAATGATGATACCATTCCAGGTACTGACAAGGAAGAAAATAAGCCTGGCGGAGAGACGAATCAGCAGAAACTGGAAATAAGCGTTACACTGAAAAGTGACAATACTGCCCGTATTAAATGGCAGGGTGTGAAAGCTGACTCATTTGAAGTGCAGCGTGCAGATAAAAAGGATGGAAAGTATAAGACAATCGCTACTTTTGGCCGCAATGGCAGAAAATACATAGACAGGAACGTAAAAAGCGGCAGCTGGTATTATTACAGGGTGAAAGCTGTACTGGAAAATGATCAGAAGATATACAGTAAAATAGAGGGATTTGCATGTCCCATAAATAAGGTAACGAATGTAAAACTGGCCAGATATTCGTCTTCTTCTGTCAAAGTGTCATGGAAGGCAGACAGTCAGGCGAAGTATTATAAAATTTACTGTTCTAAAACAAAAGGCAGTTACAAATATGCCGGAATTACGAAACAGAACTGGTTTCGCGTTAAGAAGCTGGAGACTGGGCAGAAGTATTATTTTTATGTACAGGCGTGTGTAAAGAAGACAGAATCCCGTCTGAACAGTGTGATGTCAAAAGCAGCTGCAGTGCAGACAGTGCCTTATGAGCGCACGACGATATTTGCGGGCGATTCCATTACAGTGGGCCTTGAATCTTACCGTGCAATAGATGCGATGGCTATTGGCGGAGTGAAGCATGTGGTGGCAGATATCGGACTTAATACGACTACATTTCGGACAAGACGGGTGTTTAACGGAAAATCCGGGTTAGACCAGGTAATTGCCAGCAGGCCTTACCGGGTATATCTGATGCTGGGCATGAATGAAATTCATTACCGCAGCAGTGCAGATGTGGCAGCAGGATATGAAGAAATTGTCCGGGCAGTCAAAGCCGGGACTCCAAATACAGATATTGTGCTTCTGGCGGTATCGCCGGTTACGAAAGCGGAACGCCAGCGCAGATCAGGATTTGCACAAATACCTGATTTGAATAATAGAATTAAAGCAATGGCTGAAAACCTGAAAGTCAGGTATTATGATTACACAGCATTTTTAAAAGATTCTGACGGGTGTCTGAAAACCAGCCTGGCATCTTCGGATGGAGTACACTGGACGAGCGCAGCATATCATACGTTTGCAGATGTAATGAAATCTTATGATCTGTCACTGGATTAGAAAGCAGTCTAAATCATGCCACGGACAGCCCGGAAGTATTAAACGCAGTGAGTAAAGGAGCGAATTATGAAAGTATTAGAGACAGGCGAAACGAAAAGACGGAAAGGGATACGTATTACAGCGTGCATACTTGCATTTGTTATGGTTTTTGGGATGTTTTTGCAGGTGCCGGTTTTAGCAGATGCAGCTGTAAGCTGTAAAACTCTGTGTCAGGCGGCATTGAAAAAAACAGGAGGAGAGAGCAAACTGAAATACCAGTCTGCCAAGGCAGAAGATTTTGGCGGTTTTTCCGCATCAGACCGGAAAAAAGTCTCATCTGTTATGTATGTGTGTGATGAGAAAGAAGCATACAGCCTCTGTGTAGCAAAAGCATCCAGCAATTCTGATGCAGCTGATTTATTAAAGAGTCTGAAATCTTATAAATCTGCCAACAGCAGCAGTGATTATCTGAGTGATTATTCTTCAGACGAACAGAAAGTATTTAAAAACGCACTCTGCGGCCGGAAAGGGAAGTATGTCTGGTATATTGCAATGTCCTCAAAGAAATCGGTAAATAAAAAGGGCCAGACAGCTCTGAAAGAAAAATTATAGTAACTGTTTCTGTAATGGTTTCTTACATAAATAATAAAAAATGAAGTCAGAGTGACTGATTTTATTGACAGAGGGTAAAAAATGGTTTTCAGCAGTTTATTATTTTTATTCCGCTTTCTTCCTCTGGTGCTGCTTGTCTATTATGCAGCACCGGGGAAATGGCGGAATTTGATTTTGTTCCTGTTCAGCCTTGTATTTTATGCCTGGGGCGAGCCGGTTTATGTAGTACTGATTCTGTTTTCCACGTTTGCAGATTATACGGCTGGGCGTCTGGTTTCTTATTTTAGCGGACAGGGGAATAGAGGACGGGCCAGGATGGCAGTGTTTTTTTCGGTATGTGTAAATCTGGCACTGCTTGGATTTTTTAAGTATGCAGATTTTTTTCTGCAGACCGTCTGCAGTATAGTGCCTCTTGATATTCCTCCGCTGGAGCTGGCACTGCCAATTGGTATTTCTTTTTATACATTTCAAACGATGTCCTATACAATTGATGTTTACCGGGGCGATGCAAAGGTACAGAAAAATTTTATTGCATTCGGAGCATATGTCGCACTGTTTCCACAGCTGATCGCAGGACCGATTATCCGGTATAAAACGGTAGCGGAGCAGATGGATCACCGGAAAGAAACAGCTGATTTATTTTTCAAGGGAATCATCCGCTTTACGGCAGGGCTTGGAAAGAAAGTGCTTCTGGCAAATCAGACAGGCATGATCTGGAATCAGATTGCTGCATACAGTGCACAGGATCTGACTACAGCAGCTGCTTGGATAGGAATAGCGGCGTTTACACTGCAGATTTATTTTGATTTTTCAGGATATTCTGATATGGCTATCGGTCTTGGCTATATGTTTGGATTTTCGTTTACTGAAAATTTTGATTATCCGTATGAATCCAGAAACATTACAGAATTCTGGCGCAGATGGCATATTTCTCTGGGTACATGGTTTAAAGAATATGTATACATACCGCTGGGAGGCAACCGGAGCGGGATGGCAAGGCAGATGTGCAATATTGCCATTGTCTGGCTGCTGACCGGGCTGTGGCATGGAGCATACTGGAATTTTGTGCTCTGGGGTGTTTATTACGGTATTCTGCTTGTACTGGAAAAATTTGTATGGGGACGTGTTTTAAAACGGCTTCCGGTATGGATCAGCCATATTTATACGATGCTTATCGTAATGATTGGATGGAGTCTGTTTTCCTGGCAGGATATGAAGGACAGTGCAGGTTATATGCGTGCCCTGTTTTTCCATGCCCAGGCCGGAATTGCAGACCGCCAGGCGGCTTATCTGTTATTGTCAAATGCAGTTCTTTTGCTGATCGCAGCAGCTGGATCTGTTTCTGTCTGGAAAAAAGCGGTTACTGGAAAATTAGCACGGCTGTCTGGCGCGGGGGTTTACAGCAGCGTAAAAGATACGGCGGGAATTGTCTTTATGACAGCTGTATTTGCAGCGTCACTGGCTATGCTCGTAAATTCATCTTATAATCCTTTTTTATATTTCCGGTTTTAATTACAGCCGAAACGGAGGCAGATTTGTATGAATAAAATAAAAAACGCGGGGATAATAATATTTTGTACCATGCTTGCTGCAGGATTTTTCAGTACGGTCATCCTGCCGCAGAAAGAATATTCGGATACGGAAAACCGGCAGCTGGAAACAAAGCCGGCATTTGCACTGGCAGATTTATGGAGCGGGGAATACCAGGAGAGGTATGAAAAATATTTAAATGATCAGATGATGTTCCGGGACCGTTGGGTGGACCTGGCTGTTTCTATGGAGCGCATGACAGGAAAGAGGGATATTAACGGCGTTTACATTGGAAAAGACGGTTACCTGCTGGAAAAATATGAAGAATCCGATTTTGACACTGCCCAGACAGAAGAAAATACAGACCGTCTTTCAGAATTTTTAAATAAGACCGTAAACCGTTATGGGGCAGAACACGTATCGTGCCTGATGATTCCGTCAAAAGCAGGTGCACTGCCTGAAAAACTGCCTCCATATGCGGCAGGCGGAGCGCAGCCGACGGAAAATAACGGCGCGAATGCACAGAAATCTGCTGTAGATGAAGCAGTATCTGTGGTGAAACATAAGGTGGATGCACCCGAAATTGTTATGGATATGAAAAATGTTCTTCAGCAGCATCAGGATGAGTATATTTATTTCAGGACAGACCACCACTGGACAGCTCTGGGCGCTTATTATGCATATCTTGCATGGGCGGAAACAACAGGGCATCCTGCAGATCAAAAAGAAGATTTTCATATTGAAACTGTATTTGAGGATTTTTATGGAACGACTTACAATAAAGTACACATAAAAGTTCCAAAAGACAGCGTAGAAGTATTTTACAGTCCAAAACAGGAAAATGTCAGGATTGTATTTGATGATGAAGATCAGGCTGCAGATTCTTTTTATTTTCAGGAAGCAGCAGTAGAAGGATTTAACAGGTATCAGATTTTTCTTTCGAAGAATACAGCTAAAATAGAAATACAGACAAAGGCAGAGACAGGAAAGAGCCTGCTTTTGATAAAAGATTCATTTGCAAACTGCTTTGTACCATTTCTGTCCGGGGATTTCGATACAATTGTGATGGCAGATTTACGGTATGGAAAAGGAAACATTTATGATATCATGGATGAATATGATATTACAGATGTGATGGTTCTTTATAATGTGGAAAAATTTATGCAGGATACGAATCTGCGTGCATTAGAACAAAAATCAGAATCGATGGACGAATTTAACATGGATGATTTTTTTGAGTAATCAGTATTTGTATTTTGGAATTCTATGTCTGCGGTGCAGGCCGGACTGCTTTTTTAAATATGGTTCTGTCTGAATCTGGTATCTGAAACAGATATTTTGAATTGTGGAGGAAATGAAATGTCATACTGGCTGTCTTATGTAATTTTAATTGCTGGTTTTGCACTCCTTACAAAAGGGGCAGATTTTTTTGTGGAAGGAGCTGCAGCAGTAGCAGGAAAATTAAGAGTGCCGTCTTTTATTATCGGGATGACAATTGTAGCAATGGGGACGAGTGCGCCTGAATGTGCGGTCAGTGTTACAGCAGCATTGAAAGGCAGCAATCAGCTGGCGGTCAGCAATGCAGTAGGATCAAACCTGTTTAACCTTATGGTAGTATGCGGGGTCTGTTCTCTGGCAGCTCCGCTGGCTGTGGAAACAGGTGTTTTGAGAAAAGAATTCCCGTTTTCGATTCTTGTAGCAGTACTTTTATTAGCTGCAGGCGCTTTTGGAATGTCGCTTACAAGAGCTGACGGGCTGATACTGCTTGCAGTATTTGTCATATTTTTGTTCTGGATGATAAAGTCTGCATGTATATCGAGAGAAAAACAGAGCGGGGATGATACAGAAGGCGGAGAACAAAAAAATCTGTCTGTATTCCGCTGTGTGGTTTATATTGCCGGCGGCCTGGCTGCCATTGTCCTGGGAGGAGACTGGGTGGTAGACGGGGCCAGTGTAATTGCGGAGTCTTTTGGGATGAGCCAGAATCTGATCGGGCTGACAGTCGTGGCATTTGGTACTTCTCTGCCGGAACTGGTGACATCTTTTGCAGCAGCGCGAAAAAAACAGGCTGATATGGCGCTTGGTAATGTAATCGGGTCTAATATTTTTAATATTCTTCTGATACTCGGACTGGCAGCAGTTATCAGCCCGATGTCATTTAATATGGAAAATTTAATCGATACGGGTATTCTGACCGGACTTAGTATTGAGGTTTACTTCTTTTGCAGGAAGGATCATGACATCAGGAGAACGGAAGGGATCATTATGCTGGCACAGTATGCTTTGTATACGCTGTATATCTGTATGAGGTAGTGCAGGAAGAGGAAGGAAGCAGTAATTTTAGATACTGGGTAAGTATATTTCTGCTCCCTTCCCGCCTCCCTGGACGATTCAATTACTCATGTTGTTTAACCGTTGAATTTACTAGAAATTTCTAAAAAATATGTCATATATTGTCATACATCACGAATCATATCTTAAAAATTTCAATGATAAGCAAAAAATATTCTATGTTTTATCCAAAAAGATTTAGCTATACTGTCAATATCAACAAGGGGCACGCGTAATGCGTGATATATGGAAAGGAGAAAAATATGAAGAAAAAATTTATTTCAATGACAATGGCGGTATTAATGGGTCTTTCGCTTGTGGCATGCGGCTCAGGAGATGATAAACCGGCAGCAGATAATAAAGACGCAGCAGCAGATAATAAAGACGCAGCAGCAGATAATAATACAGGTGACTCAGCAGAAGGAGATGATTCTTCTAATGAAAGCACACCTGATGACAGCAATCCGGACGAAGGTTCCTCAGCAGAAGTTGCAAATAAAGATAAACCGTTAGTATGGTTTAACCGCCAGCCATCCAACAGCTCTACCGGAGAACTTGATATGGCAGCTCTTACATTCAATGAGGATACATATTATGTAGGATTTGATGCAAATCAGGGTGCTGAGCTTCAGGGAACAATGGTAAAAGATTATATCGAAGCAAATATCGACAAGATTGACCGTAATGGCGATGGCGTGATCGGTTATGTACTTGCAATCGGAGATATCGGACATAATGATTCTATTGCACGTACAAGAGGTATCCGTAAAGCGCTTGGCACAGCTGTTGAAAAAGACGGGGATATCAACAGTGATCCGGTTGGTACAAATACAGACGGAAAGCAGTCGGCAGTACAGGACGGCTCCATTGAAGTAAATGGAAAGAAATATGTTGTACGTGAACTTGCTTCTCAGGAGATGAAGAACTCTGCAGGCGCTACATGGGATGCAGCTACAGCAGGTAATGCAATCGGCACATGGTCATCTTCTTTTGGCGATGAAATTGACGTAATTGCATCTAATAATGACGGTATGGGTATGTCTATGTTTAATGCATGGTCTAAAGACAATGATGTTCCTACATTCGGTTATGATGCAAACAGTGATGCAGTAGCTGCAATTGCAGAAGGCTACGGCGGAACCATCAGCCAGCATGCAGACGTACAGGCATATCTGACACTTCGTGTTCTGAGAAATGCACTTGACGGCATTGATATTGATACAGGTATCGGTACAGCAGATGACGCTGGTAATACATTATCAGAAGATGTATATGCATACAATGCAGATGAACGTTCTTACTATGCACTGAACGTTGCAGTAACTGCAGATAATTATCAGGACTTTACAGATTCTACAAAGATTTATGAACCGGTTTCAAACCAGCTGGATGAAAGCGCTCATCCTTCCAAGAAAGTATGGCTGAACATTTACAATGCTTCTGATAACTTCTTAAGCTCCACATATCAGCCGCTACTTCAGAATTATGATGATATTCTGAATCTGGATGTAGATTATATCGGCGGTGACGGACAGACAGAATCTAATATTACAAACCGCCTTGGCAATCCGGCTCAGTATGATGCATTTGCAATTAACATGGTTAAGACAGATAACTCAGCTTCTTATACAGCTTTACTGAATCAGTAATCATGTGAAGAGAAGCAGATACAGCTTCTTATAATCAGGTATTATTGGAATAGGGACAGACAGGCGATTGGGGGGATTTAATTCTTCCTGGAGCGTGTTTGAAAATTACAGGAATGAATTTTCAAACACGCTCTAATCTTTTAGAACACAGATACGGAATATAGGTTACAGATAAGCTTTCGGATTCACTGTGACTATATCTCCACATGCATATACAGGAGTAAAAATAATGGCAGATAAGAAAGATGATATCGTCTTATCGATACGCGGCATGAGCAAGTCCTTTGGCCGGAACAGGGTATTGGATCATATTAACCTGGATGTGAAACGCGGAACAGTTATGGGACTTATGGGGGAAAATGGCGCTGGCAAATCAACCATGATGAAGTGTCTGTTCGGTACGTATCAGAAAGACGAAGGCAATATTACGCTTGATGGCAGGGAAGTGAGTTTTTCCGGACCGAAAGATGCCCTTGAAAACGGCATTGCCATGGTTCACCAGGAGCTGAACCAGTGTCTGGAAAGGAATGTAATCGATAATCTGTTTCTTGGACGTTACCCGGTAAATTCTATGGGTATTGTGGATGAGGGCAGAATGAAAAAAGAGGCATCTGAGCTGTTTCGTAAACTGGGAATGACAGTAAATCTTACCCAGCCTATGCGGAATATGTCTGTATCTCAGAGGCAGATGTGTGAAATTGCAAAAGCGATTTCTTATAATTCAAAAGTGATCGTTCTTGATGAGCCGACATCTTCACTGACTGTACAGGAAGTGACGAAGCTCTTTGAGATGATGCGCATGTTAAAAGAACAGGGAATTGCCCTGATTTATATTTCTCATAAAATGGATGAGATATTTGAAATCTGCGATGAAATATCTGTACTTCGTGACGGTAATCTTGTTATGACAAAGAGCAGTCGGGAAACGAATATGAATGAACTGATTGCAGCAATGGTCGGCCGTTCTCTGGAAAACCGGTTTCCTCCGGTTGATAACAAGCCAAAGGATGTTATTTTGTCCATTCAGAATTTATCCACAAAATTTGAACCTCATTTGCAGGATATATCTTTTGACGTAAGAGAAGGAGAAATCTTTGGGCTGTATGGTCTGGTTGGGGCAGGGCGTACAGAACTTATGGAAACAATCTTTGGGGTACGTACCAGGGCAGCGGGACGTGTATACTTTAATGGCAGACTGATGAATTTTAACAGTGCAAGGGAAGCTATGGACCATGGATTTGCAATGATTACAGAAGAACGCAAGGCAAATGGTCTTTTTTTGAAAGGTGATCTTACCTTTAATACGACAATTGCCAATCTGGATCAGTATAAGTCAGGTATTGCTCTTTCTGATTCTAAAATGGTGAAAGCTACAGCGAAAGAAATAAAAGTCATGCATACGAAATGTATGGGACCGGAAGATATGATTTCAAGTCTTTCAGGCGGCAACCAGCAGAAAGTCATCATGGGGAAATGGTTAGAGCGCAGCCCCCAGGTATTTATGATGGACGAACCGACAAGAGGAATTGATGTCGGAGCAAAATATGAAATTTATGAACTGATTATCAATATGGCAAAGCAGGGGAAGACAATTATTGTTGTTTCATCCGAGATGCCTGAGATACTGGGAATTACAAATCGCATCGGAGTCATGTCAAATGGACATCTTTCTGGGATTGTAGATACGAAACAGACCGATCAGGAAGAGCTGTTAAGACTTAGTGCGAAATATCTATAACGGGGGAGATGAATGGATATGGCTAATGGAAACAGTGCAATTCTTACGGCTGAACAGGAAATGAAGCTGCGCCAGCCAATAGAGGATTATGTCGGAAAGATTCAGGAAAAAATAGACAGTCTTCGGGCAGACGGGACAGATAAGGTTCTCTCTCTTCAAAATCACATGGACAGAGTAAAAAAAGACCGTACCCTGACCAGCCAGGAGAAAGAAGCAGAAATTGCAAAAGACCGTGCCGGACTGGATCAGGCAAAATCAGTAGAATCTCAGAATAAAGATGAAATATCAAAACTGATTTCAGATGCAGAAGCATATCTGACGCAACACTTTGACAAGGAATATTACCAGCCGGTAAAAAACAGCTGTGATCAGGAAAAAATTGAAGCCAGAGAAAAATATCAGAGAAGGATTTCTGAACTTGCCCAGGAACATCAGTCGGCTATGTCGAAACTTTCGGATCATCAGGAGATCAAAGACGAAAAATATGTTTACAAAAACCGGCGGTTTGATGCTAAAATGCAGCTGGAAAAAGACCTGCAGCAGATTAAGGACAGGAAACATGCGGCTTATACATATAAGTATCATCTGATAGACCTGCTCCGTATGTCTAAATTTACATTTATGGAGACAAGGGCACAGAAATGGGAAAATTACAAATATACGTTTAATCATAGGACATTTTTGCTTCAGAATGGTCTGTATATCGCAATTGTTCTGGTTTTTATAGCTTTATGTATTATTACACCGATTGTTAAAAATACTCCTCTGCTTACTTATACCAATGTATTAAATATACTGCAGCAGGCTTCTCCAAGAATGTTCTTAGCGCTTGGTGTTGCGGGGTTAATCCTTCTTACAGGTACTGACCTTTCCATTGGGCGTATGGTAGGTATGGGTATGACAACAGCTACTATTATCATGCATCAGGGAGTAAATACAGGATCAGTTTTTGGCCATGTATTTGATTTTACAGGTCTTCCAGTGGGTGTAAGAGTTGTTTTCGCACTTTTTGCATGTATATTTTTGTGTACATTTTTTACAGCAATTGCAGGCTTTTTTACTGCAAAGTTTAAAATGCATCCATTTATTTCAACAATGGCAAACATGCTTGTAATATATGGTCTGGTTACTTATGCAACAAAGAGTGTATCGTTTGGTGCGATTGAACAGTCCATTCCGGGCATGATTATTCCAAAGATTAATGGTTTTCCGACAATTATTCTGTGGGCGGCAGCTGCAATTGCAATTGTATGGTTTATCTGGAATAAAACAACATTTGGAAAGAATCTGTATGCTGTCGGAGGAAATCCGGAAGCGGCATCTGTATCAGGTATTTCCGTATTCCGTGTAACTGTTGGAGCATTTGTTCTGGCAGGTATTCTCTATGGTTTTGGTTCCTGGCTGGAATGTGCAAGAATGTTTGGTTCCGGTTCTGCCGCTTACGGCCAGGGCTGGGAAATGGACGCAATCGCAGCATGTGTAGTCGGCGGCGTGTCTTTTACCGGCGGTATTGGCAAGATTTCAGGCGTAGTAGTCGGTGTGTTTATTTTTACAGCGCTTACTTATTCGCTTACAATTCTGGGTATTGATACGAACCTGCAGTTTGTATTCTCCGGTATTATTATACTAATCGCAGTAACACTTGACTGTCTGAAATATGTGCAGAAGAAGTAATATTTAAGTTTTAATATGTTTTAAGGCTGCCTCCCGGCGCTGAATGGGGAAATTTCTTCATAAAGTGTCTGGGAGGTTTTTATTTTGCATGATTTTAGAAAATTCAGCCGGCGTATTCATGCGGCTGACAGAAAATACCAGTTTTAGCTCCTTTTTAATGCCTGGAATCAGGAAGAAAAGTGGGCTGTCTCCAATATTTACATCTGCTGCTGCCTTTGCTATAATAATGCAAAACAGGAATAAAGCGAAACATTGGAGAATCATGCATGGACAAGTATACAATCCTTTTAGCAGACGACGAAGAAGAAGTCATACAGGCTATAATGAAAAAAATCAGCTGGGACAGCCTTGGGTTTTCTGTCATCGGATATGCCGCAAACGGAGTAAAAGCCCTGGAAATGGTAGAGGAATTTCAGCCGGATGTGGTTATGACAGATATTAAAATGCCATATATGGACGGCATGGAGCTGTCAAACCGCATTAAGGCAGAATTTCCCGCAACAAAAATTCTGCTTTTTACCGGGTTTGATGAATTTGAGTATGCAAAAGAAGCGGTTCATCTGGAAGTAGAAGAGTATATACTAAAGCCGGTTAATTCTGCAGAACTGACAAAGATATTTACACAGCTGAAAATAAAACTGGATCAGGAAATCAGCGAAAAACGCAATGTGAAGACACTGCAGAAATATTATATGGAATCGCTGTCACTATTACAGGCAGATTTTTATTCAGCTCTGATCGAAGGCAGGGTGGCGGAAGATGAGATTGCAAAATATCTCACCGATTATCAGATTGAATTTACAGAGCCGTATTACAGCTGTCTCGTGATCTATACATCGTCCAGCCAGGTTCCGGAAGATATGAATCCTATGCTTTTATCTACATCTGTGCAGAAACAGGCAAAAGAACATCTGGCAGAGAAATGGAAAGCGAAGTGTTTTTCCTATCTTGGGAATACGGTTTTAATTACACAGCTGAAAGATGAGAATGAAATTACAGAATTAACGGATGAATGCGACAGATTCTGCAGATATGCCCGCCGTATGATAGGTGCAGCGGTTACGATAGGAATCGGGTCTGTCTGCGGGAATATTTTGGGACTGGCACAGTCTTACAGCAGTGCAAGGGAAGCCGTGTCTTACAGGGTTATATACGGGGCTTCGAGAGCCATTAATATGAAAGAAATAGTACCGCAAAAAATGTACAGGCCGGGTTCGGAGAATGATATGGAATTATCTAATTTATTTAAAATGATACGTCTGGGATCAGAAGAAGACGTGCTGGAGGCTGTGGATAAATATCTTAATTATACAGCTTTTCCAAATAAATCTCTGCAGCAGCATCATATTGATATCATGGAATTAATTATTGCATTATACCGGTTTTCCATGAATCACGACATAGAACTGGAAGATTTTTCTGGAGATATACGAAAGCTGTACAGCAGGCTGCTTGATTTGGAACCGGATGCACTGCGTAAATGGCTGGCTGACAGCAGTCTGTCATTTCGCGGAAAGTTAATCAGTGAAAGAAATAAATCAACCAGATCTTTTGTATCAAAGGCAGAGGATTACGTGCATCAGAATTATGCCGACGAAGGACTTTCCCTGGATAGTGTCTGTGAAGTTTTAGGAGTATCAAATTCATACTTTTCCACGATATTTAAAAAAGAAACAGGAAGTTCCTTTATCAGTTATCTGACGGATTACCGTATGGACCGGGCATCCTGCCTTTTAATTGAGACAAATGAAAAAAGTTATATGATTGCAAAGGAAGTCGGCTATACAGATCCTAATTATTTCAGTTATGTATTTAAAAGAAGGTTTGGCGTATCGCCTTCCAAATACAGAACGGAGCATGCATAATGAAAATAAAGCAGCGTGTGCCAAGAAAGATGCAGTCAGCAGTAATGTCAGCATTTTCACTTATTTCGCTTTCCATTATGCTGATTCTGGGCAGTGTCATGTATCTGCGCTTTTCAGCAGCATCCCGTGATGCAGTAATACAGAGTACAAGAAAGCTGATGGAGCAGACTGGAGAGAGCCTGGAAGATTATCTGGTCAGTATGCGGCAGATTTCGGATGCCGTATATTATAATGTCATTAAAGAGAACGATTTCTCAGACAAGGAAAACCGGATCCGGCAGGGTATGAATCTTTTGTATGAAGCAAACAGAAGCAGCCTTAAAAGTATAGCCATATATAATAATTATGGCAGCCTGACTGCAGCAGAACCTGTTGCGCTGCAGAAAGAAGACCCTGATATTACCAGACAGGACTGGTATGTAAAAGCTATGGAAGAAATGGAAAATATGCATTTTTCGACGCCTCATATTCAGAATCTGTTTGATGATGCCGCCCGCCGCTATTACTGGGTCATTTCGTTAAGCCGGGCAGTGGAGCTTACTGACCACGGAATTTCCCAGCCCGGGGTACTTCTTGTCGACATGGATTATTCAGGGATTTCCAGAATGATGAAGAAAATTAATGCAGACAATAATGGGCAATATTACTATCTGTGTGACAGCAACGGCAAAATTATCTACCATAAGCGCCAGATACAGATTAGTAACGGTACTTTTGATGAAAACAGCGTTCAGGCAGCCGGCTATAAAGACGGGGTTTACGATGAGACTTTCAATGGAGAACACAGGAAAGTCTTAGTCAGCACGATCAGCTATACAGGATGGAAGCTGGTAGGTATTATACCGCATGCTGCATTTACACACGGCATGTTTGATATCCGCTATTTTATTGTGATGTTTATACTGTTAATGGCTATGATGCTGGCTGTAGTAAACAGGATTATTTCTGTAAGGATTGCAAGCCCTATTTTAAAGCTGAATGATTCGGTAAGGGAGTATGAAGCAGGCGAAAAGCCGGAAATTTATATTGGCGGTTCTCTGGAAATCAGACATCTAGGCTGTTCGATTCAGCGTTCTTATGAACAGATTGATTCTTTGATGCATAAAATCGTGCTGGAACAGAATGAGAGAAGGAAAAGCGAGCTTGATGCCCTGCAAAGCCAGATTAATCCGCATTTTCTATACAATGCGCTGGATTCCATTATATGGATGGTGGAAGGCGGACGCAATGATGATGCCGTATTTATGATTTCGGAACTGGCAAAACTTTTCCGCATCAGTTTGTCAAAAGGCCGCACAGTCATCAGCATCAGAGAGGAACTGCAGCATGCCAGAAGTTATATGAATATTCAGAAGGTCCGTTACAAAAACAGTTTTTCTGTAGAATTTGATGTAGATCCGTCATTGGAAAACTGCTGTATAGTAAAACTGGTGCTGCAGCCGGTTCTTGAAAACGCCATTAATTACGGTGTAAGCGGCATGGATGACTGCGGAGAGATTAAAGTGACTGGAAGAAAAGAGGGCGGAACTATCATTCTGTCAGTGTCAGATAACGGTGTCGGTATGTCTGAGGAACAGACAGAATTTTTACTGACTGACAGCAGCCGGGTTCCGAAACATGGTTCCGGGGTCGGGCTGGTAAATGTAAATAACCGTATACAGATTCTTTTTGGAAAAGAATACGGGCTTCAGGCAGAAAGCGAACCGGATGAAGGCACGACAGTTTCGATCTGTATTCCGGCAGTACCATATACAGAGGAAAACAGAACGGTTTTAGAAAAAGGACATGTATTCAGCCGGGAAGAGCTGTCATGCTTTTCTGACAGGTGCAGACAGGATTTAAAATGATGAAAAATAGCGGAAAATGGTTTATTACGGTAGAAGCGGTTCTGGCTGTAATGATTATAATACTGGCTGTAATGATGTTTAGGGAAAAAAACGGGAAAGATTTCTGCAAGGTTTCTGTGATTGTCCAGAATTCGGATGATAATCAGTGGAATGCCTTTAAATACGGGCTGAAAATGGCTGCAGAGGAACAGAAAATGGAACTGTTTATTGCCAGTACTGCTGAAACTCTGACAGCAGAAGAAGAAATCAGTATTATAAACCAGGAAATTGAAAACGGTGCCAGAGCAGTCATTGTCCAGCCTGCCGCAGGAAACGATATGCAGTCAATGCTGAAAAAGGTACAGAAAAAGGTACCAGTGCTGCTGGCAGGATGTGATCTCCCAAATGAGAGCGGTGCAGCGCAGTTTGCGACAGTAGAGCCGGATCATTATGCAATGGGCAGGATTCTGGCAGAAGAACTGCTAAAAGATTATAACGGAAATATAGAAGGAAAGACGTTAGGAATTGCATCAGACAGCACCGGACTGACAGATACAGATGCCAGACGAAAAGGATTTGAAGACGGACTGAAAGATACAGGTGTTAAAATATGCTGGTCTGTTTACACATCTTCATCAGATGCCGTACTATCGCTCGGAAAACAGCCAAAGACAGATTTTGTGGCAGCTCTTGATGATAAAAGCCTGAATGCAGCCGGGGAATGTGCAGCTGCAAACAATCTGCATGGCGCATTGGTATACGGGATTGGAAATTCGATGGAAGCCGTTTATTATCTGGATACAGGAGCAGCAGAATGCCTGATTGTACCGGATGATTTCAGTATGGGTTATCAGAGCATGTATGAAACAGCACAAAAAGTCAGACACAGATTTTATCAAATGAAAGACAGGAACGTTTCGTATACCGTACTTCGTGCAGAGGAACTGTTTACAGAAAAAAATCAGGAAATTCTTTTTACTATGAGCCAGTAAACTGTTTTCATGGCAGTTCATGTGGCTAAGGGGAGTATTCAGGAGGGATTGATATTGAAAGAAAAATATATCTGTCTTACAGGACTGATTTTTATCATGCTGCTGTGTTTTTGCGCCTGTGAAAAGCCGGGGACTGTTCAGCCCGGTAAAATACAGCTCGGAGTGGCATATTATAATCAGAATGATACATTTCTAAGCCAGTTAAACGAATGTCTGAAAGATCAGCTGGACCGGCTGGAAACGGATAATTTTGAAGTAATCATGACGACACGTGATGCAGCAGGCTCCCAGCGCACTCAGGACGACCAGGTAAAGGAGCTGATAGATGCAGGATGCAATGTGCTTTGCGTGAATCTGGCAGACCGGACAGATCCGTCGGAAATTATCGACCTTGCCAGGGAAAATGATGTGCCGATTATATTTTTTAACAGAGAGCCTGTTGCAGAAGATATGATGCAGTGGGATAAACTTTATTATGTAGGTGCGGACGCACAGCTTTCCGGTATTTTACAGGGAGAACTGGCGGCGGATGCGATACGTTCGGACAAAAAAACAGACCGCAATAAAGACGGGAAGATCCAGTATGTAGTTTTAGAAGGCGAACCAGGACATCAGGATGCAATTATCCGGACAGAAAGCGCAGTTAATACGTTGAAAAAGGGAGGCATACAGCTGGAAAAATTAAGCTGCGGAATTGCAAACTGGAACCGTTCCCAGGCGCAGAACCGCATGCTGCAGATGATCAGCCAGCATCAGAATCAGATTGAGCTGGTATTGGCCAATAATGACGATATGGCGCTCGGAGCAATCGATGCTTATGAAAAACTGAATTATACGGAGTCCGCGCTTCCTGTATTTTTTGGGATTGACGGAACAGATGCTGGATTACAGGCTGTATTAGACGGGAAAATGACGGCAACGGTATATAACGATAAAGAAGGCCAGGCGCAGGCAATGGCTGAGCTTGCGGCAGCTGTTGTTACCGGGAAAGGAATGGAAGAGATTGAGTTTGTAAACGGCAGATATATTTATCTGTCTTACTATAAGGCTGACAAGGAACATGCGGATGCGTTTGTGAAATGAGGATAAATGCAGAATAAAACAATTAACAAAATAAAATAGGATTTTGAACGAATAGAAGAATGAAACAGGCAGCTGTTGAAAAACTGAATGCTATTTTAACAAATCGAAATTTGCAGGGAGGTTTTGAAAATGAAAGGTGATATTCAAAAAAGTTTAGAAATATATAAAGAACAATTAAGTAATGGCTTCATACAAACTGCATATATCGCTTTGACAAAATATGTTGCAGAGTTAAAAGGAAAATTCCCCCAAAATTATTCCACAAGTAACATAGGTTTTGGTTATTTGGATTACACATATTTTTATTTCACAAACGATTATGTGAAAAATAAAAGCTTAAAATTTGCATTGGTGCTAAACCATGAAAAAATGCAGTTTGAATTATGGCTATGTGCCAGAACGGCAAATATTCAAAAACAATATTGGAATTTGTTGAAAGATAGCAGATGGAATAAAAATGTTGAAGTAATGCCAAAGTATTATGTCTTAGAAGTTGTAATAGAAACTCAAATAGATTTTAATGCCAAAGAAAAAATGACATCAAATATCATAGATAATGCCGTTTCTTCTGCATTGGAAATTGAAAATTACTTACAGACCTTAGATTGTAAAATTCAAGTTTGTCGGCAATGCTCAAAAGAGATAAGTTAATGCTTATCTCTTTTTTAAACCCACATTTAAAGATGTGTGTTTCTCTAAGGAAAGCGACAGACCTTCAAATGCTTTTCCATGTCTAGCCTCATCTCCTGCCATTTCATGAACTGTATCATGGATTGCATCCAGAGCTTTTTCCTGGCTAATACAGTATTTATAAGGAATAACAGTGGAACAAAAGTACACTTCATAGTACAATCTAACAACAACTATAAAAGAACCTTCTGCAAGAAAGTACAACAAAAGTACACTTGAAGGAGGTTTTTATTTATGTCTGAAACAGGTTTTGCGGGTGTTTATCAGTTAGACAATGGATTTTATGGCTATAGATATGCAATAGTTATAAATGGCAAAAGGAAAGAAGCAAAGAAAGTAAGGAATGATTTGGGAAAGCCGTTTAAAACAGCGAAACAGGCAGCAAAAGCCAGAGAGATCGCAATAGTACAGGAGCAGTCGAAAGCATTATTACCGCAAAAAGCAAAAGTAGTAGGAAAGACTGTAGAGGAAGTATATGCAGAATATTGCGAAAAGGGTAGGAGTGGAAAAGCATATTCTACAATCAAAAAATAGGATTCTTTATGGAACAATCATTTAAAAGAGCGGTTTGGGAAAAGATATATTGATGATATTACAGTAGCGGAAATACAGGATTATCTGGAAGAATTATATTATGTTGATAATAGAGCATATTCTTATACAGAATCTTTTTTGAAAATGTTCTATCTGATATTTGGACAGGCATATTCAAGAAACTATATTGAAGTTGATTCTTATAATAAATTATGTATTAATAAAGACACTAAGATTCACATGCCAAAATTAAAAATAGATGATGATTTGGACATAGTTTATTTTAATGAAAAGCAGATGGAACGGTTAGACAGTTATTTTAAAGGTACAAATGCGGAAACAGCTTATATGCTGGGAAAATATTGTGGATTGAGAATTAATGAATGTTATGGTTTAAAGTGGTCTGATGTAGATATTAAGAACGGTATTATTACAATAGACAGGCAGATGCAGTATCAAAACGGATTGATTAAACTGGTATCTTTGAAAACCGGAAATGCAAGAAGGAAAATCTATATGTGCAGCAAATTAAAGAAATATTTTAAGAAGCTGTTAAAACAAAAGGAACAGGATAACAAAGAATTGGAATTACAACGGCAGCAGAACCAAACTATGATACAGGATTTGAATGGGGAAATGATCTCTTCTCTTGAACTGGTGAATTCTTTGCCTAATGGTAAGATACAGACTGTTAATTCCATGAAATATCATTCCAGAACATTACAGGAGAAGAACAATATTACATTCAAATACCATTACCTTAGACATACTTACGGTACTAATTTGGCCGTTCTCAATACGCCGGAACATCTATTGTGTAACCAGATGGGACATAGTAACAGCCAGGTAACACATAAATATTATATTGCTGTATCTGAAAAAGGCATTGATGAACTGTTGAAAAATCTTGAAAAAATGTAATGGCATAAGACGAAACTAAAGAAAAAGGAAGGTGAGCAGACAAGTGGAAGAACTGTATTCGATTATGAGAGAATTGTTAGAGGTAGAATATAATCAAAAGTCTTTGCTTCATATTATAAAGCAGTTGGAAAAAAATTGCGGTACGGAACAGAAAGAAGAGATGCAGCTGATTGTTAATAGCACTAAATATTATTTAGAAGCATTACAAATAGATTTGAAGAAATCAATTAATAGAATGGATAAATACATAGCGGAAACCGCTAAAGAAAAATAGGAAAAGAGCAGCAGTAGAGCAGCAATAGGCAGCAGTTCCAGAAGAATAATTACTGCTGCCTATTGTTTTGGATATTCTGTTTTGATGTTGCTTGCACCTGTAATATAGTCCATAGATACGTTGTAAAATTTGGCAAGAATTAAAAGACTGTCAACGGGGATTCTTGTCTTGCCACTTTCATAATCGGCATAGGTTCGTTGTCCGATATGCAGACGGTCTGCTATTTTCTGTTGTGTTAAAGAATTATCTTCTCTGATTTCTCTTATTCGTTCGTTATATTTCATAGATAGCACCTCTTGAAATAAGTATAAAGAATATGAAGATAATTCTTGACAAATAGAGTTATAAACTCTAAAATATAGTAGAAAGAGATAATTAATTAAGGAGGCGAGAGAAAAATGGAGTATATGGGTACAAAAGAGGCGGCTGAAAAATGGGGTTATACACAAAGCACTGTTTAGGATTTTGATTTAACCAAAAAAATATAAGTGGAATAAAACATATAATCAATTAGCTAGTTTTTGTATTGATATTAGAAGGAGAAATATATATGCGAAAAAGAAAAATTATGCCTATTATTTTATTTGTTATATTGGCTATAATCGGCTTTGCGTTATTCGTGAAATTTGATACACCTCGAAAATTTTATTTAAATAATATTTCTGATTATGAAGCACATAACAGTTTTGCGCCACCTGTTGAATGGTATTTGTATTCAAAACAGAGTATTGGTAAAACAACTTTTGGATATTATAGTGGAATAATATTGGGTTTACTTGGGATAATTGGAACTGTAGCTACTATTTTTATCAATTTACTACCTGATAACAATAAAAGTAATGGTTATTGTAATATTTTAAAACATGTTTTACTCTTGTTATTAACTTTTGGTATTTATTATCTTATTTGGATTTATCGCACAACAAAATATTTAAATCAAGTAAAAGGTGTTCAACAGAGAAATCCAACAAGTAAGTTATTACTCTGCATTTTTGTTCCGTTTTATTTGATTTATTGGATTTATATAAGTGCTCAACTAATTGATAAATTAGCATATTCAAAGGGTGTTGAGTCTAATATTGTTACTATTTGTTCAGTTCTTGCAATATTTATCAACATTATACCGCCAATAATTATGCAAGACAAAATAAATATAATAGCAACTGCTATAAATACTTAACTAAATGCATATTTGGAAATTGGTATAACAATTAAAAATATGCAAGAACAGTGACAGGATTTTAATTTTCTGTCACTTTTTTTAATATTATTATGCATTTATCATTTTGGTACTAACTAAATAAAATAATTTTATCCAAGTACAAAATTATGTACACTTATACCACTATAATTAGATATATCAAATGAACGAAAACAAAAGAACAAATAACAACTATACAGGAGGAGATTATAACCATGAGCAAGAACACAAACTATACAATCAACTTTGAAGCAGAAGAAATCATTATCACAAAGAAGTTCGGAAAAGCTGCAAGCCAGATCGGTACACCGGAATTTAAGGTAATGCAGCAGTTGAGAAAAGAGTTTACAGGTTTTTCATTCGTGTATAAGACAATTGAAAAGAAAGAAAATAAAAAGTCTTATAAAGGCTTGAGCATTGATGAAATGAAAAGGTTCATATCTAATAGAACAGATGAAGAAATGGATATGTTTGAGAAGGTATTGGAACTGGCTTCAAACAGACAGGGAAAATATGCAGTAGTAAAGAAATGGTTTTTGGATAATTATAAAGAAGCCTATGCAACAGAAATTGAAAAGATTAAAGAAAATAAAGAAAGCGAAGCAGCTTAAATTATATAGAGGAACAAAGGAGAAAAAATGAGAGATATTATGTTTGACGCAATTATAAATACAATTACTATTAGCAGAAGTTTTTATGACGCTTCAAAAGAATTCGGTTCAGAGGAACAAAAGCAGTTAGCAGACATTAAAAAAGAATATCCTCATATGGCTATTGCGGTCAAGTCTAAGAGAACAGGCAGCAGAAAAAGTGAATTTAAAGGTCTTACATATGATTATATGAGAAGATTCATCAGGATTATGGACAGAGAAAATATTGTTACTTTTGAAGATGTTATTGCTCATTATGAAGAATTTGGCTATGATTCCGGCAAACTGTATCAGTGCGTAAAAGACTGGTTTTTAAGAACTTATCCAGATCATAAGGATATGATTGTAAATTCTACGCCGATAAGAAACCAAAAGATAGTTGCGTAAAATATGTGCAGCAGTACGGGGAGGGGGCTATTTCGGGCAGATACAGTAATGGATTGCCGTTTTCGCCTTTCCGCACTTGGAATATTTCAAAAGCAGATGGAACAGGGAAAACGGTCAAAAACAATAAAAAAATAACAAGCATTTAAAATAATAGAAGGTATATGTTATTTGGAGAATAACGGACGTTATCGGCAATAGTTTTCTGCTACACTGTCAATCATAGATTTAAAAGCATCTGCTGTTGAATCAGGCGATAGTATTTTGACGTTTTTCCCAAGCCCAAATACCCACGCGAAAAACTGTGGGCTGATATTGACCGTTATGCGGACTATAAAAGAATCTGGATTATCAAAATTTGGTCTGATATTGGCGGATTCTCCGAATCTGTCAATGAAAACGCCAACAAGGAAATTGGCAGCTTCAATTGTAACAGTTTCTTCTTTACCGCCAAACATGCCAAAAGTTTTTCTTGAATAATCCACAATATCAAAAGACTGGAATAATTCTTTGCCGGTTCTTGCGGTATTTGTAACAGTGATAGACTGCATTTTATGCTTATTCAAAAATTAAAGCTTGTTCGTAAGTTGTTCCTATAGTTATGTATATTTCTCCGCATTTCTTTTTGACGGGTTTAATTAATATTCTAAAATAATCAAATTGTAGGTTAGCAATTATTTTTATTGCTCTGCCAACAGTAGACATACTACAATTAGTAAATTCGCCTATTTTTTTATAGGTTACAATGTTTTCAGGCACTTTAGATATATCCAATAATGCAAGGAAAACTTTTAAAAGGTTTTCCCATGATACTTTATTTGCAGCAGTCCATAGCTGGTTATACCATGTTCTTTTTAATTTGGACTGGTATGTTTTTTCAGCTATATTACTTAAATTAATAGTGTAAATTTTCTTATCTTCTGACATAGTAATATAGTTATTATTTGCAAGATAGTTAAGGGCAGAATTTATTTTGTTCTTATTACCGGACGAATTTTGTATAGACAGGTTTTTACAAAAGGCAGTCAATTCTCCTTTAAAAGTTCCTGTATTGTCTGCTAGTTCTGTGATGATTGCCAGAATTTTAAAATGGTATTTTTCAAGCATAAACCATTCTTTAGAAAAAATAAGTTCATCTTCCATTGTCATTCCTTCACTTTTGAATTTTTTTTGTATTTATACTAATATTTTATCATAATTTTTGTATGGAATAAAAAATGTGGAAAATGCCGGATTGAATGATTAATAGAATTTCAAAAAATTAGAATATTATGGAAAGTAGAAAGCAGCAGTTGGTTTTAAACTGCTGCTTTTTTTAATATGATTCATAGTGCATCAAAGCATTTATGATATATTGGCTTTTCTGTATGTGTTACGGTTTTTTGCTGCCAGCCGGAATGCTTTTTCCATTGCCGGGGTAAGTTCGGGAGAATCTTCATCATATATAATCTCTTTCTTCGCAGCTTCTTCAATCTGCCTGATCTGCTCTTTTGTAGGCTTTTGGTTTCTATCTAAAGTAACTGTCCGTATCATAATAAATACTCCTTTCTGTTTTGTTGGCAAGCCTTGCTGAAATTAGGCGTATGTTCTGTTTACGTTCTGTATAAACAACAAACAGAACATCGTTTACCATTCCTATTGTATTGTAACGGTCTTCATTAATACTGTGTTCTGTATCATATATTTCAATGCGCTGTAAATCGTTAAAAACAAGCATTGCTGTTTCAAAATCAATACCATGTTTTTTTAAATTCAACTGGTTTTTATCTTCATCCCATTCAAATTTCAATGCAATATCCTCTGTTTATAGATTAAACTTATAAAATATGTGTGATTATTATACACCTGTTTTTGCGAAAATTCAAATGATAAATTGATATAAACAAGACATGATGCCATGTAATTGCAGAGAGATATCATTGTTAGTATAGAAGCAGCAGTGTAAATGTAAGAAATTGTTGAAAGAATGTAAAAATTGTATATATTTGCAGTTGAGTTACTTATAGTTGTTGTAAAGTTATAAAAAAGAAAAGCTTGCAAATACAGGTTTTCGGAGGTAAAATTAAAGAAAGAAAAAAGTATACTTTGCAGAAAGTACACTTTATAGGGAAAAGAAAGATTGTAAAAAAGAAAAAGTACACTTTTCTTCCGCTAAAAAAGAGGACAGACACTACCTGTCCATCCTCTTTCCATTTTAAAATCCATATAAATATTAGCCAAAATATCTCTTTAATAAGCCGGCAAATGCTTTTCCATGTCTTGCCTCATCTCTTGCCATTTCATGAACGTATCATGGATTGCATCCAGATTAACAGCTTTTGCTAATGCAGTATTTTTAAGGCTTTGAGTATAACATAAAGGACAATATTTAGGACAACTTAACAACAACTATGAATAACCTCTTTAGAAGTTGGGACAACAAAAGGACAATTTCTAAGGAGGTTTTATCATGTCTGAACAACAATTATCAGGAGTATATCAGCTAGATAATGGTTATTGGGGTTATCGCTTCGTTATTACTGTAAATGGAAAAAAGAAAGCACAAAAGAGGGTAAAAGATGAATCGGGAAAACCATTTAAGACATAGAAACAGGCAGCAAGAGCGAGAAGTGCTGCACTGATACAGGAACAGACTAAAATGTCACTTCCTCCGCAAAAAGAAGCAGTTAGAAAGACTGTAGAGGAAGTCTATACAGAATATTGTGAAAAGGGAAGAAGCGGAAAAGCATATTCTACCATAAAGAAACAAGATTCTTTATGGAACAATCATTTAAAAGACCGGTTCGGAAAAAGATATATTGATGATATTACAGTAGCGGAAATACAAGATTATCTGGAAGAATTATATTACATTGACAACAGAGCATATTCTTATACAGAATCTTTTTTGAAAATGTTTTATTTGATATTTGGACAGGCATATTCAAGAAATTAATTGCAGTTGATTCTTATAATAAATTATGTATTAATAAAGACACTAAGATTCATATGCCAAAATTAAAAATAGATGATGATCTGGATATAGTTTATTTTGATGAAAAGCAGATAGAACAGTTAGACGGATATTTTAAAGATACAAATGCGGAAACCGCATATATGTTAGGAAAATATTGCGGATTGAGAATTAATGAATGTTATGGCCTGAAATGGTCTAATGTAGATATTAAAAATGGTATTATAACAATAGACAGGCAGATGCAATATCAGGATGGACTGATTAAGATGGTATCGTTAAAAACAAGAAACGCAAGAAGAAAAGTGTATATGTGCAGCAAATTAAAAAAATATTTTAAGAAGCTGATAAAACAATGGAAACAGGATAACAAAGAATTGGAATTGCAGCGGCAGCAGAATCAAACTATGATACAGGATTTGAATGGTGAAATGATCTCTTCTCTTGAACTGGTGAATTCTTTGCCTAATGGTAAGATACAGACTGTTAATTCCATGAAATATCATTCCAGAACATTACAGGAGAAGAACAATATTACATTCAAATACCATTACCTTAGACATACTTACGGTACTAATTTGGCCGTTCTCAATACGCCGGAACATCTATTGTGTAACCAGATGGGACATAGTAACAGCCAGGTAACACATAAATATTATATTGCTGTATCTGAAAAAGGCATTGATGAACTGTTGAAAAATCTTGAAAAAATGTAATGGCATAAGACGAAACTAAAGAAAAAGGAAGGGAATAGATAAATGGAAGAACTTTATTCGATTATGAGAGAATTGTTAGAGGTAGAATATAATCAAAAATCTTTGCTTCATAATAAAGCAGTTGGAAAAAAATTGCGGTATGGAACAGAAAGAAGAGGTACAGTTGATTGTTAATGGAACTAAATATTATTTGGAAACATTGCAAGTGGATTTAAAGAAATCAATCAATAGAATGGATAAATACATAGCGGAAACCGCAAGGAAATATTAAGACAGATTAGGCAAAGAGCAGCAGTAGAAAACAATAGGCAGCAGTTCAAAAATAATAACTACTGCTGCCTATTGTTTTGGATATTCGGTTTTGATGTTGCTTGCACCTGTAATATAGTCCATAGATACGTTGTAAAATTTGACAAGAATTAAAAGGCTGTCAACGGGGATTCCTGTCTTTCCGCTTTCATAATCGGTATAGGTTCGCTGACCAATATGCAGACGGTCTGCTATTTTCTGTTGTGTTAAAGAATTATCTTCTCTGATTTCCCTGATACGTTCATTATACTTCATAGATAGCACCTCTTGAAATAAGTATAAAGAATATGAAGATAAATCTTGATAAATAGAGTTATAAACTCTAAGATATATTTAGGAGGAGATAGTAACAAGTGGAGTACAAAGGAAGATATTTAGTAAATATAAGAACAAAAACTATACACGATACTTTAAATTGTGTTCCTAGATGTAAATTGAACATGATGCAACAAGAAAATGCATTATTTTATAATACGTTACAAGAAGCATTGGAATATCCTAATAAAATAACACCAAGGACAAAAAAGTGTAAATTTTGTCTGAAAGAAAAATAAAAACAAAGGAAGGAATTAATTATGGCACTTATTAATTGTATTGAATGTGGACAGCGAATTTCATCTGCTGTGATGTGGCGGTCGTTATCGGATATAATTAGTTAAGACATTTTCAATCATTGTTTTGTATTCATTGACTATTGATTCGGGCGAGATAATTTTAACATTCTTTCCAAGTCCAAATATCCAAGCGAAAAACTGTGGGCTGATATTTACTGCTATTCGGACAATAAAAGAATCTGGGTTATTAAAATTTGGTCTGATATTGGCGGATTCTCCAAATCTGTCAATAAAAACGCCTGCGAGGTAGTTTGCAGCTTCAATAGTAACAGTTTCTTCCTTACCGCCAAACATTCCTAAAGTTTTTCTGGAATAATCTACAATATCAAAAGATTGAAATAGTTCTTTGCTGACTCTTGAATTGTTTGTAACTGTGATAGCTTGCATTTTATCTATGTGGTAATGTCTCAGATCGTTAGATTTGCTGTCGAATGCAATTAGATAATAATTATCATCTGTTAAAGATACTGCATACGGGCTTACAATATATAGTTTTTCTGATTTTAAAATGAGTTTTCGTTGTGTGTTCCATTGTAGATATTGGAATGATACTTGCTTATTATCAGCTTTTCCCATGACGTTTTCGTTTTAGCGGTTCTTAACTGTTGATACCATGACTTTTTAAGTTTTTATTATATGATTTTTGTTACCAGATGTATTTGTTATTATAACTGTATAAATCTTTTTGCCAATAGACACACTAATATAGTTATTTTTTTCAAGATAGGCAAGCGCAGCTTTTATTTTATTCTTGTTGCCGGATGAATTTTGTATAGTAAGATTCTCGCAAATGTCAGACAGTGAGCCTTTAAAAGTGCTTGTGTTGTCTGCTAGTTCAGTAATTATTGTCAAAATCTTAAAATAATATTTATCAAGAGTAAACCATTTCTTTGAAAAAATAAGTTCATCTTCCATGTTTATTCCTTTACTTTTGTTTTGATATATATATTTTATCATAATTTTATAATGAAATAAAAAAAGAGGAATAATATAGAATTGAATATTTAACAAGGTGATAGAGGCTTTTAAATGGAAAGAAGAATGAAACAGGCAGCAATTGAAAAAAGACTGCTGCCTTTAGGTTTTAAAATTTATAGTTGATGCCGCTTTGCTTTAAAATAGCATTTGCGGTATGTTTAGATTTTATTTTTGTATCAACGGTTACATGTCGGCATGTAATTGGGCTAAACCAAATATCATGATCACCTTTTCCGTGTCGCTTAAAGGTACAGCCGTTTTCAGAGAGTATTTTTCGTACTCTTTTTTCGTATTCAGCCATTATATAACCATCCTTTCATGACGTTCTGATATGAAAGTTAAGGAAATAGGCTTAGTTTCAGAATCATTTAATGCCAAAATTTCAGGTACGGCATAACGAGTACGTTCTAGTAAAGCATCAAATGAACCTGATTCCAATACAAGACCGGGAATATCATTGCTAGTGGCAATCCATACATTAGTTTCATTATCCCAAGTAAAATTTATCACATATTCTATCATAAACATACCTCCCATATTTTGTTTTGATCATACTATTGGTTGTATAAACTGTTTTTTCTGGTTACAGACAATGAACGAATATATTTTATCGTGTTATATCAGATAACTTTGAATACGTATATAATATATCATTTTATCATAGTTTTAAATAGTATTTTGCAAATATTTATAATAAGTAAACCATAATGCAGCAGTTAAGATGTATTTAATTGTATGATGATATTAAATTATATTGAATAGTTTTGGATAATTCGAAAGAGTTCTTTCAAAGTTGTTGTAAGTTGATAAAAAGAAATCCTTGCAAATACACAATGTCATTAACTTAAGAAAAAGAACAATATCAGATGCCTTTACCCC